>JAVWJF010000086.1:0-9123 GCA_036639195.1 Longicatena sp. | reverse complement strand
ATCATTACCTGCTTTATCTGTAATGCTTGACCACCAACCAAAGTGATTAAGACCATAGTATTTAACTATCATATCTTTTCTTGATTCTAACCCTGCTATTTGTGCCATATGCCCTTCTATTCCTATTGGCATATCACATATATTTAATATTTTTGAATTAGGTCTTAATCTACGTGTAGCTTCTGCCACTATAGCCGCTGGATTAGAATAGTTTAACATCCATGCATTTGGACTATATGTTTCCATATAATCAATCAATTGAATGACTGGTCCAATAGAACGAAGCCCATATGCTAATCCACCAGGTCCACATGTTTCTTGCCCTACACACCCATGTTTCAATGGTATCTTTTCATCTTTTTCACGCATTTCGTATAAACCTACACGAATATGTGCCATACAGAAATCGATATCTGTAAATGCTTCTTTAGGATCTGTTGTCCAAGAGAATGCTACTTCTGGATAACGCTCTTTCATTAAAACATCCAAAGCTTCCGCTAATTTACTTTGACGATCTTCATTATCATCATATAATTTAATTTGACGAATTGGAAAGCGATCACGACTTTCCATCAACATTAATACAATCCCTGGAGTATAGGTACTACCGCCTCCAGCTATACAAATGGATGATTCTTTCATATACAATTACCTCCTAATCATTCAATAGTTTTTCAAATTCTTCTCGTACAGATGGAACACTCAATCCAACAATTACTTGGATTGCATTGCCTTTTACTACAAGTCCATGTGCTCCAAACTTTTTAAAAGCTTCTAAAGGTTGTATTAGACTTGCATCTTTCACATTTACACGAAGTCTCGTTGCACAGTTTGTAACATCTAGGATATTTTCTTTTCCACCTAATGCCACAAGATAACCTGTTGCTTTTTGTGTATTTCCACCAGCAACTTCAATGCTATCTTTTGGATCATTAGACGTATCATCTAATGCTTTTGAAGCTTTATATTCTGCTTTACTTACCAATTTTACTTCGCTATCATCTTCTTCTCTTCCTGGTGTTGGTAAGTTCATTTTCACAATCATGAAACGGAAGACAAAGAACCAAATTACAACGAATACGATTGCAATTGCAAATGCTAGTAAATACTGAGATCCATGACTTGACCATAATGGTATAAAGTTCAACGCGGAGTTTTGAATCAACCCGCTTGTAAAGTCTCCTGATAAACCAATTAAATATAGAACAGTACATAGTGATGCAGATAATAATGCATGTACGAAGAATAGTACTGGAGCTACGAATAAGAATGTAAATTCAATTGGTTCAGTGATACCACATAAGATTGCGGTTAAACAAACAGGAACCATTAAACTAATAACTGCTTTCTTTTTCGCAGGTTTTGCTGTTGCATAGAACGCTGCACCAATACCAATGGATGCGAACATTTTAGGCCAACCATATAAGGAGAACCCACCACCTGGGAATAAAGAGATTAAGGAATCACTTGATTTCGCAAGTTCCGTTAAACTTTCTGCCCAAGCAACTTTGATACCACCAGCTACGACTGCTGAATCATAAACAAATGGGGTATAAATGAAATGATGTAAACCAGTAGGAATTAAGATACGTTCTAAGAAACTATATACCCATATACCCACAGCTCCACTGCTTTGGAAGAATGTCTGTAAACTCATCATTGCTTCCTGTACTCTTGGCCATACAACTAAGAATAATCCAGCTAATATAATCATTGCAAAGTAACCTAATACACATACGAAGGAGCTTCCTTTGAAAGATCCTAACCAATCCGGAAGTGGTGTATCAAAGTAACGATTATGAATCCAAACAGTTACACCAGAAATCACAAGTGCACCAATCATTCCTGTATCTAATGTTTTGATACTTGCGACCATAGCTAATCCTGTACCATTGCCTGCTTCAAGTGCATAATCGATACCAAATACAGAACCCCAGTTAGTAAGCATTGCTGCCATCGCATAGTTAAACGTTATGTAAAGAACCAATGCCTCTAAACAAGCACGTCCTTGTTGCTTCTTAGCTAATCCAATAGGAAGTCCTACAACAAACAGCATTGGTACTTGTCGGAATACTGTCCAAGCTGCTTCTCTTAATACATACCAGCATTGATACCACATGGTATCTGGAGAAGCAATACTACCCATAATTAATTCATTTTGGAAAATTGTACCTAATCCCACCATAATCCCCGAGAAAGCGAAGAGTAGTACCGGCGTAAACATGGCACCACCAAATCTTTGGATTTTTTGCATCATACTATATTCATCTCCTCTTATTTTTTATACGCATCAACGGCCGTTTCTTGATGACTTCTTCATTATAAGCATTCCCTTTAGCGCTTACAATCGTTTACCAATACATAGATTTTATTTACATGTAATGTTATTCATCACATTATGAGAAACTTTTTCCAGCCTTTAAAAACACCGATAAATACTGCATTTTGTATATAATAAAAAACCTTCATAAGAAGATTTTATACATTGTCTACGAATTGTTCTTGAAGGTATAAACAATACTCATAATACAAAAGTTCTATTGAAAAAATTAACATACTAATTGGATACATATGTAAAGATTTCGCATTTTCTTTTGTCATAAAAGGTGAAAAGTTCAAAAATGCATCCGCATACTTTCCTAAAGTAGAATCCTTAAAAGGACAGAAGACTATTAGCTTTACTCCTTTTTCTTTCAGTTGTTTACTATATTCTATGACTTGTTCATTTTCACCACTAATGGAAAAGAGTACCATAACATCATCCTTTTCGATATTTTCAAGATATGTACGCATCTCTCCATTCCCCTGTAACAAATTAAATACAACATTCGTTTTAAACATTTCTTCTTTTAAAATCTGCATACTACTCTTTACTAAAAATCCTGTTCCATATACAAAACAGCGATTTGCTTCAAACAGCATTTGGCAAATGGAACGTAAATCCATCGTCTTTAATAGATGAATCGTATGTACATGTTGTTCACATGTGTTATCAATCTCTTCCTTACTCCATTGTTTTTGATTGCGGAACTCTTCTTTTAAAAGAAATTTTAAATCACTATATCCATCCAAGGAAATCTTCTTTGTGAATCTTAAGATGGTCATTCTAGATACCATGCATAATTTTGCTAATTCTTCGATCGACATCTTGGTGCATTCAAGTTTGTGATTTACAATATAATTCCATATTTCTATATCTGTATCATTCAAATTATCATAATAGGTGATTACCAAATCATCTAATTTCATAGTATGTCCTCCTGTTTTTCCCATTATATCATCCAAAATCTATAAATACAGTAAAGAAAAAGTGCTAAATCCATAGTTTAAAACTATAAAAAAAGAGCATCTCTGCTCTAGTTTTCATGAATAGTGATAATACCACTTTCGTGATAAGAAACATTTTGGTGAAGCTTTGTTACCTCTATGGCATTTCCGGAGGTTACCACAAACATACTTGTTGTCTGTTTTCCTCTTTTTTTAATCAAATCTAAATCCATTGTACAAAGGAGTTGTCCTTGTTTGACAATATCTCCCTCTTGAATGTGTAGCTGAAATCCTTCTCCATCCAATTCTACTGTATCGATACCTTGATGCAATAGGATTTCTACCCCATTCTCCATGGAAATACCAATCGCATGTCCTGTAGGAAAACATACACAAATAGTTCCATTTACAGGTGCATAAACCTTTCCATCAGTTGGTTCTACTGCAAATCCATCCCCCATAACTTTATTGGCAAACATTTCATCATCCACTTCCTCAAGTGGAAGCAAGTATCCTTGATATGGACTTTGAATCTCTTCTTTATCTTTTTTTCTTCCGAATGAAAATTTCATAATTTTTCCTCAATTCTTTTATTGGTTTTTAAAGACTGCACCCCAATAGTCTTTATTTGCATCAATTAAATCAGACAAAATTGCTTTTGCTGCATCGGTATCAATAACCGTACGATTTAATACAAGTGCCTCTAACAATAATTGCTTATCTTGTTCGAAGAAACCATCCACAGTAAGCTTTTCATAGGCATACTGTCCTTCAATCATACCCTTATAGAATGTTTTAATTGGTTCCATTGCTAATGGTTGTGCACCATGAGCGCCTACACGACATGCCACCTCTACCATCATTTCACTATCTAAGTTTGGAATTGTTCCATTGTTTTTTACGATGATTAAGAAGATATCGTTTTTATTATTCGCAATACAAGAAGCCAATTCTACAATATATCGTGCATGTACACCACGTCCTGGCTTAATTTCATAAGGTGTGCCCTTTAATTTACCTAGTTTGATAACTTCTTTCATCATGGCATACGTTCTCTTTGATTTTCCATCCATTACTTCATTTGCACGTGTATAATTAGGATCACTTGTTTCTACTACATGTTTTGGATATAAGTAATATTTCAAATATGTATTCGGTAAGTATTCTGGGAAGTCACGCACCATATTGCTCATAAAGTTATATGTTTCTACCCAAGATTTATCCCATAGATGTTCATCTTTTCCACCTTTTTCAAAAACATGACCATGAAGTAGTTTTTCTTTGATTTCATCCATACGATCCACTCCTGTTTTCGCATCGTATACATGTGTAAACCAACCAAAATGATTCAACCCAAAGTAACGTGGTTCAAAATCATGGCGTTCACATCCTAATAGTTTTCCGTATTGATCCATGATTGAGATTGGCATATCACAAATGTTCATAATTCGAAAATCATTTGGGAAGATACGTTTTGTGGCTTCCGCTACAATTGCAGCAGGATTGGAATAATTTAAAATCCATGCCTCTGGTGATGATTTACGTATTCTTTTTATCAAATCAACAATTTCAGGTACACTACGAAGTCCATAAGCCATACCACCAGCACCACATGTCTCTTGACCTACACATCCATGAGACAATGGAATTTTTTCATCCTTTTCACGCATTTCGATCATACCAGCGCGAATCTGTACCAAAGCGAAGTCTACATTTTGAAAAGCGACTTTATCATCCGTAGTATAAACAAATTCCTCTAGTTCAGGATAATATTCCTTCATCATGATCTCCCCATAAGCACCTACAGTATCTTGATGATCTTGTTTAATATCATACAGACAGATTCTTCTCAATGGGAACATATCTTTGTTATCCGCAAGCATAGCTAATAAGTCCGCATTACGATAACCTCCTCCACCAACAATTACAACGTTATATCTTTTCATACAATTTCCTCCTCATTAACGTATCCAAACTATAGCACAAATATTTTTTAATATGTGTGATGCCCAGCATTCAGAATGAATTTCCATACCTTGTGATTTGTCACAAAAGGTGGTACAATTTACACAAAATTTGGTAAGTAATTTGATACATAACGTACCAACTTCATAAAACAGTCTTATCGATAGAAATGAGGAGTGTGCCTATGAAATTCTATGAAATCATAAATAAGAACTATTCCGCTTTAAGTAGTAATGATTTAATCATTTTAGAATACATCAATACACATAAAGAAAAGTGCTCTGTTTGTAGTATTGATGAATTATCGAAAGCAACGAATTTTTCTAAAGCCAGTATCGTTCGCTTTTCTCAACGTTTAGGATTTCGCGGATTTGCGGAATTAAAAGTTCACATTAAAATGAGTTTAGACAAAAAGCCAGTAGTAGAAAGTCAATCTCAGAATTTGGATGTATTATGCAACCGTCATATTGCGGCTGTTCAGAAATTAAGAGATGAAGATTTTACGGACATGTTTGAATTGATGTATAAGGCAAGACGCGTGTATCTTTTTGGTTCAGGACAAGTACAATATAGTGCATGTAAAGAACTCGCTAGGATATTCTGTACCGAAGGAATCTATCTTTGTGTTTTAGATTCAACGCCAAATTATGAAGCTTTAAGTCAGAACCTGTCATTGGACGATATCGTGATTGTTGTATCCACTAGTGGTGAATCAAAGGAAATTATTCAATTCGCTAAATTTTTAAAGCTAAAAGGAATTGCGTTTATATCGATTACAAAGCTTCAACAAAATTCCCTAGCTTCCTTAAGCAATGTAAATATATTCTTCCAACCTTCTCAACAAATGCTCTATCACAACAAAAGCAAAATGATTGAATCTACTAGTATCTTGTTCTTCTTATTTGAAATCTTATCTCTAAAATACCAACAATTTATTGAGGACAAAAAACAAAACCTTGAAGAGTGATTCTATTCTTCAAGGTTTCTTTCTTTTATAAACTCAACCAATGCTTTTTGTATGCGATTTAGTTGTTTGTTTTTTGCGTATATCAAGGCGATCGGAAAATGAATTTCATCTACTAGATTGATTTTACATAATCCATCTTTCATAAATTCATCCGCAACTTTTTGAAATGTAATAGTAACTCCCATGTTTTCTTTCACAAAGCTTAAGATGGTATTTGCTTGTGGGAACTCATAATGGATATCTGGAGTAAATCCTGCCTGTTCACAAGCTAGATGAAATGCTTCATGTCCTCCTGAACCTTTGGTTGGAAACACAAAAGATTCCTCTTTTAAATCTAATAAACGTAATTGCTTTCGTTTTGCCAATGGGTGTTTTGTGGAAACAACAGCGCATAAACTGTCATCAAATAAAGGTATGAAATTATACTTTTGTGGATTGTGTACCATAAAAGAACGAAGAATCACAAAGTCATAAGAAGCTATACGTTCCACTATTACGTCTGCTCTATCTTCTTCCATATATAAATTCACATTGGGATACAGAGATCGAAAATCTCCCATAATTTTCGCAAAATGATAAGGGGCGAGCACAGTCATACTGCCAATTCTAATTTCACTACTTTGTTGTAGTTGTAGTATACATTCATTATGTAACTTCAACATATCGTTCGCATATTCCAATAGGACCTTTCCCTCTCGGCTCAACTGAAAAGTCCTCGTATTGCGTTCAATCAACACGTATCCAAGTTCCTCTTCCAATTTCCTAATTTGTTTTGAGAGTCCGCTCTGCGTAATATTACAATGATAACTAGCTTCTGTAAAATTCTGCTTCTCGCAAACTGTCACAAAGTACTCCAGCTGTTTTATGTCCATTATCACTCATTCCATTCTGGAATATATTATATCAGATGTGGAATTGACTGTAAAGACTCCTATTTCTATAATGGGATATAACGAGAGGGTGATAATTATGAAAGTGAATACAAACTTTTCACATCAGTTGATTTTATATGTCATGGGATTATTTATATTAGCGATTGGTTCAAACTTATTCATCAACGCAAACTTAGGTGTCTCACCAAGTTGTACACTTGCATTAACTTTAAGTTATTTGTTTCCCTTTGGCAGTTATGCTATTTTCAATTTTATAACCAATGGTATTTTACTTATATTAGAGGCAGTACTTATAAGAAAGCTATCGAAAACTCAAGCAGTACAGTTAGCATTGATCTTCCTATATTCTATATTCATTCAAATGGTATCCCCCTTATTAGAAGTGATAAAACCTGATACTCTATTCCTACAGTTATTAACTGTATTATTAGCTTGTTTCATTATGGCAATTGGTTCTAGCTTAACGATTGCTTCTAATTTTACAGTATTGCCTATGGAAGGCTTCGTTGGAGTAATTGCAGCGATGAAACGTAAAGAGTTTGGCGCAATCCGTATCAAAGTGGAAGTTATTATGACTCTTGGCGTAGCGATCTTCTCATTACTCACTCTTCATAATTTATCTTCCATTGGTATCGGTACGATTCTTGCGGCTTACTTTACAGGACGTATTACCATTTGGTTCACATCCACCTTCCGACACCAACTAGATTTATTCATTGGTCATACAAAAGCACCTCTTAAAGCTATATAAGATTATAAGCACCAGTTCACTTGGTGTTTTTTTATATCACATGTTCTATCCATCAAAAAAAGGAGATCTTTCGATCTCCCTCATTTCTATTCTTTTGATTCGTCGTAGTCGTCACCTTTTGTGAGTTCTTTTAAAGCAGCTTCTACATCAATTTCAGAAGGTCCAGTAGGTTCTTCAACAACTTCTGCTTCTTCTACTTTTTCTTCAGGGATAGTTTCACCACGTGCCGCAGCTTCTTCAGCTAGCTTCTTTGCTTCCTCCATATGTTTGATTTGTTCAGGAGAATTCAAAGTACCATAGTTTACTAAATTTAGAATTTGTTCGCTTGTAATTGTTTCTTCTTCAATTAAAGTTTCCGCAATTAACGTTAACAAATCTTTATGTGCAGTAATGATTTCTTTCGCATGATCATAACATTCATTAATAATTTTACGAATCTCTTTATCGATTTCGTAGGCTATCTCACCAGAATAGTTACTTCCACTTCCATAATCTCTTCCTAAGAAGACATTTCCTGAACCATCGTCATATTGAATAGGTCCAAGACTAGACATACCCAAGCTTCTAACCATTGCTTTCGCAATTTTTGTAGCTTGTTGGATATCGTTAGATGCTCCAGATGAAATTTCATTGAATACAACTTCTTCCGCAACACGTCCTCCCATAAGACCTGTAATCTGTCCAAGGAAATCCGCTCTTGTAGGAATCAATCGTTCTTCTGCAGGGGTCATTAAGTTATAACCACCAGCATTTCCACGTGGAATAATAGTAACCTTTTCCACATTGTCAGCGTTTTTAAGTTTTAATCCAATCACCGCATGTCCTGCCTCATGGAAGGCAACCATACGTTTTTCACCATCTGAATACTTTTTAGATTTCTTAGCAGGTCCCATCATTACACGGTCAATCGCTTCATCTAAATCTTCCATGGTAACGGATTTACGTTTATCACGTACTGCAAGGATCGCACCTTCATTCAATACGTTTTCAAGGTCCGCCCCAGAGAAACCAGGCGTACGTTTTGCTAAGCCTTCTAGGTTAACGCCTTTTTCTAACTTCTTATTTCTTGCATGTACTTTTAAGATTTCAAAACGTCCACGTTTATCAGGTAAGCTTACGGTAATCTGACGATCAAATCGTCCACTACGTAACAACGCAGGGTCCAATACATCTGGACGGTTTGTTGCCGCAATAATAACGATACCTTTATTTTCACCCATACCATCCATTTCAACAAGTAACTGGTTTAAGGTTTGTTCACGTTCATCGTTTCCGCCACC
>JAVWJF010000085.1:0-9194 GCA_036639195.1 Longicatena sp. | reverse complement strand
TAAAAGATTACTACAAGAGATAAAGGGTGGAACTTTTCACCCTTTCTTTATTTTCCTTGCATATCTATACAATGTATGATATCATACCAACGAGCCGATATATCGAGAGATATTCACCCCGTCAGCTAGAGTACGGTATATAAAATGCTAGCACTGGAATTAGCCTATTACAGGCTTTTTTTTATACATGTAACGAAACTCTGCAATATAAAAATACCACTTCGCCATTCATAACGATTAGCAGAGCGGTATTTTTATATTGTAGTGGATATCGTTAAGCTTGTGCCATTTCCTTATGCAAGATAAATCTCTCTTCAAATTCATCTACAGGCATTGGCTTATAATAGTAGAATCCTTGGATTAAATCACAATTGATCTTTTCTAGATATTTGGCATATTCTTTTGTTTCAATACCTTCAGCTACAACACGCATATTAAAGGTATGGGCGATTTCAATGATATGCTTTAACAACACATGTTCTTTTTCGTTTTTGAAATTTTGAAATAAGGAATGATCTAACTTTAACTCCGATAAATTTATATTAGCTAAAATATCAAAGGAAGAAAAACCACTTCCAAAATCATCTAATGCACAATGAAAACCTAATGTATCAATACTATGAACGACATCTCTTAGCTGTTCAAGTTCATTCAATACAACGCTTTCCAACAATTCAATACAGATATTCTCACTATCGATATCATAACGTTCAAATACTTCGCGATATTCCGGGTAAAAATACGGACCATTAAAATATGCACGAGACAAATTGAAACTGATTTGAATATCTCTGTTGTATTGTTTTTTCCATTTCTCCATATATTGACAACCCTTTTCAAAAAGATATAAGTCCACATCGCGTATCTTGCCATTTTCTTCGATATTTGATAAAAAGCTATCTAATGGAATCATACCCAATTCTGGATCAATCCAGCGCATCAATGCTTCAGCACAATAAACTTCTTTTGTTTTGGCATCCACTTTGGGTTGTAAATACAATTGGAAGTGCCCATTTTCTAGTGCACTATCTACTTTATTTTCTAATTTTAAAAATGCTTCATTTTGATCAGTAATAGAAACATAATACATATCATAATTAGATTCTGGATAGTAATGATGCGGTCCAAACCTTGATATTTCAGCGAAATATTTTGCATTCGCATAATCAATACTCTGATCCATAATAATCGGAAAGAAACCCATTTCGACATATAATGGTTTCTCGTATAATTCCTTCATTTTATCTCGAATAGCGTAATGGAATTGAGGAGCACGTGTATGCAAATGTTCTAAGTTTGCGTCGCAGTGAATGAGAAGAAGAAATACATTAGAATCTAAATGAACAAGATATTCCCCATCTTGTAGACAATCTAATAATTGTTGTTTGCTAGAAGTTATGATGGTTTGTGTCTCTTCATGTCCTATTCTATGACAGTATTCACGAAAGTTTTTTAATGCTATAGAAACCAAGCTATACCCCTCTATATTTTGATTTATAATTTCATTGTATTTTTGTATGATTAATTCTTCTTTTAACAATTCCATTCGCCCTACCTCTTTCTCTACTAATCATTATATAATTCTTTCCTCTTTCAAACAAGTGAAATAATGGAATAACTTGTATAAAATAACACATATGTAACATATTCCGATAAAAAAGGAAGGTAAATAGTTACCTTCCAACCCTAATTCTTTCTTCTATACATTCTTATTTATATTGAGCGATTAATTTTCTTAATGCAGCCACCGCAACTTTTGTTTCCAAAGTAGTATCGTAGAACCCTTCATTGCTCATTCCTGCTTTTGCACGTTCTTGATTTCCTACAGCAAGTAAAATGGTACCGCATTTCACGTTCAAATAACTCGCAACTGTAAATAATGCAGCAGATTCCATTTCTGAACCAAGGCAACCAAGTTGCATCCATGCTTTCCATTTGCTTTCTAACTCATAAGAAACTGGCATATTTTCTGGTTCATGTTGTCCATAGAATGAATCCTTACATTGTACAACACCCACATGATAAGAAGCTTCGTTTTCATTTGCTGCTTGAATCAATGCATTTACAATTTCATGATTCGCTACTGCGGGGAATTCGATAGGAGCGTACTCTTTACTAGTTCCTTCCATTCTTACTGCACCAGTCGCAATAATCAAATCTCCCCCTTTTACATTTAAGTTCATCCCTCCACAAGTTCCAAGACGAATAAAGTATTTAGCACCCGCATCCACCAATTCTTGTAGTGCGATGGCAGCACTTGGACCACCAATTCCAGTAGATGCTACACTTACCTTAACACCATCTAAAGTTCCTGTATATGTTGTATACTCTCTTAAGTCTGCGATTTCTTTCGCATCATCAAAATATGTTGCGATTGTTTTACAACGCTTTGGATCTCCAGGTAGAATTACATATTCTCCAACTTCTCCATCTTGTATTCCGATATGGAATTGTGTTCCGTCATTTCTTTTCATAAGATTACCTTTTACCTTTCTTAATTTGATTCGCTGATCAACATTTTCTTTACGATATTTACAGTGATAAAACTGATAAAGACGACAATTACAAAGAGTAATAAAATATTGCTATATAACATCCCTGCACTAGAGGCTGTTCCAGTAAAGGAAGTATTTTGAAGAGCGTCCATTGTTAATAGACGACCAGTAATTACAATCCCTGTAGAAGATGTAATTTTGATACATAGGTTGAAGAACCCTAGTCCTGTACCACGCATTTTTTCAGGAAGTGCATTGATAACAAGTGTCATAATTGGTGTATATAAGATAGAGAAACCTCCATTAAACAAGCAAGACATTATCACCAATAATACAATGGATGATTCTAAGAAGAAGCTACCTAGCAACAATCCTAACGCCATACTACCAAGACCCATAACGAGTGTTTTTGTAAGTCCAATACGTTTTGTGATTTTACTTCCCATAATACCAATTGCCATACTGATCGCATAACTTGGAAGTAAAATCATGGATATCTGACTTACATCAATTTGATGAACATTCTTCGCCATAAAGGAGAATAAGAAGGAATATGACCCTTGTGTTAAATATGTAATCAATACAACAAGAATAACCAACATATATTTCCAGTTCTTAAAGAAATCAATGGTAATAAACGCATGTTTATAACGACTAATATATACAAGGAAGATAACCGCCGTTACCAAACTCAATGCTAAGATGCGTACATCCATAAGATTAAAATAGAGAGAGATAAATAATGAGAGAAGTGCCATAATCGTAATTCCTAGAAAATCAATCTTTGTTTTCTCTTCTTTTGAATCTTCTGGCAAGTACTTCATAATAAATGGTATACAGATAAGCGAGAACACTGGCACGATGAATAAGTAACGCCATCCTAGATAGGCTGAGAAAATACCTCCTAGTAAAATACCAAACATTTGACCTCCCGAAAAACAAGCAGTGTTAAATCCATAATATTTCATACGCTGTGTCTCATCCAAATATTTGGTTGCGCTTAGAATTAGTAGCGCAGAGGAACAAGTACCTCCTGCCATTTGAACTGCACGAAATATAACTACTAACATAAACGATTGATTAAACAATAAACCTCCGATAGATCCAATCGCAGAAATAATGATCCCTACAATCAACAGTTTCTTAATAGACATGAAGTCAGACAGCGCAGTATACACAACATAAGCGACTCCCATCGTTAACATTGCGACTGCCGAAATCAAACTAACATCCGATGAAGAAACTGCAAAATCCTCCGCAATTAAAGGGGCACAGACATTAAAGGCTTCTTGAAGACTCCCCGCAAGGATGAAAGCAAGCATGATCATCGGCATTGCTTTTTGAACATTTTTCGAATTCATACATTCTCCTTTCTTACATACTTGTATGTATTGTTGTATGTTATGTATATAATATAATACATGTATACAATATTTGTCAACTACTTTTTGTAAATGCTTACAAAAAAAAAGAACTTCACTCTCGAAGTTCCTTTAATGATTACTATAAATTTTAATCAATGCTCGATCAATTGGTATATAATATTTATTCACCGCAACTACTTCTCCATGCATATCCAGGATTGTTTCATGGATCATTTGAAACATATCTGTTGTATGTACGATGTTTTTGTCTTTCAAATTATCACTCATAGCAACAACCTTGATTTCACACTTCCTTGAATGCGCTAGCTGATATATGTCCTGTTCCATAAATTTCATAAAACTTGCGTCATCATTAAGATCAAATGAATTCAAACATTGCCAATCACTCGCAATATGTGAGAAACAATAAGCATAGACATTCCCTTCATATTCATAATAACGATGAACAGCCAACACAACTGGCATTTTACGCTTAAAGATGCGTTGTGTATATTCAGTTGAAATCCCTGGCACAATCTCAAGTCGAACATGTTCTAAAGTATCCATACAAGATTTATAAATAGGATTATCCATCTTTTCTAATCCAGTCGCATTGATATCGATTGTCTTACGCACAAAGTTTCCAACACCTCGACGTGCTTCAATAATACCATCTTCTTGTAAAAGATTTAATGCTTGACGAAGAGTGGAACGACTTACATCCATCTGTTGTGCTAGAACTGGCTCACTAATTAGTTTGCTTCCTTCTGGATACATTCCTTCTTCAATCATTTGTAATATTTTATTGTAGACAACTGCATAACGAGCTGCCTTCTCTCTTGAACGATTATTTTCCATATGACACATCCCTTTTGCCTATATCATACTACAATTGTACATTTTAGACAATCGCGTATTAATAACTCTAACTTCCCCTAACAAAAAAGGCACTTACAAAATATACTATCCTTCTGCAAGTACCTTTTCATTTACTTTATAATTTCATTATACATACTTCAATAAGGAGCCATATCCTCTCTTTTCCATATCCCCTTTCTTTACAAATTCAATAGATGAACTATTGATACAAAAACGCAATCCACCTTTATCCTTAGGCCCATCATCAAACACATGTCCTAAATGCGTATTCCCACTTCGACTTCTTACTTCTATACGTTTCATACCAAAACTTTCATCTTTCTTCGTGGTAATCACCTCTGAAGAAATCGGTCTTGTAAAGCTTGGCCATCCACATCCAGAATCAAACTTATCACTTGATGAAAATAAAGGTTCTCCTGTCGCTATATCTACATAGATTCCAGCGCTTTTTTCATCCCAGTATAAATTACTGAATGCTCCTTCTGTAACTCCATTTTGAGTAACTTCATACTGTTGTATCGTGAGCATTTCGCGCAATTCTTTATCTGTTGGCTTTGGATATTTTGCTTCATCTATGACTGGCATATCTGCTTTACTCACATCAATATGACAGTATCCTCCAGGATTTTTCTTTAGATAATCTTGGTGATACTCTTCCGCAACTACATAATTCTTTAATGGAAATACTTCAACAGCTAATGTTTTTCCTAATTTCACTGCTTGTTCTTTCATTGTTTGTTCAATGATTGTTAGATCTTCCACATCTATATAATAAACACCTGTACGATACTGTTTACCAGCATCATTGCCTTGTTTATTTAAACTAACAGGATCTACCACACGGAAGTAATATAAGAGAAGTTCATGCAAAGTCACGATATTTTCATCATATACCACACGAACACTTTCCGCATGTTCTGTATTTCTCAACATTTCATAACTTGTCTTATCCTTCGTACCATTTGCATATCCAACAGACGCATCTTCCACACCATCTATTTTGGAGAAATATTCTTCTAGTCCCCAGAAACAACCGCCTGCTAAATAAATTTCTTTTATTTTTTTCTCTTGATTCCTTTCCATAGGTTTTACCTCTTTCTTTGAGATGCTTTCAATTCTCTTATCGATCTTACTTTTTTCTGATCGGTTACTTTGTATCGCGGCATACAATACCAGGATTGCAGCTACGCTACATACAAGTATTATGATTTTCTTCTTCATAAAACGACCGTATACAATACGTATTCTCTACTGTACGTTCCTTCCTTTTTGCTTGATATCTGCCATTGTTTGATCAATTTGATCTTTATTTAAATGGCCAGGTTGTACTTTTATCAGATTACCTTCTTTATCTATAAATACCGATGTAGGATACCCACGTACACCAATTTTTTGTAAGTATTCGCCGTTTTTATCAAATAGCACGTTTATATTTTTAAATTCCAATTTCGTAAACCATTCCATAAAATCTTCCTGACTCATCTCACTTTGATGAAGTGGCGCAACCATTGTCACAACCTCATATTCACTATTATCTTCCTTCAACGTATTCAATTCATCCAATCCAGACAAACAGATCGGACACCAAGATGCCCATATTTTTATATACAGTTTCTTTCCTTTATAATCCGTTAAACTCTTAGTTTCTCCAAGATTATTTTGCATCGTAAACAATGGTGCCATATCCTTTTGTTGTTCCTCTTTTTTAGACATATCACGTTGTGAACAACCTGCCATAATACATAGGCACATACCTATCATTGTTATATACTTAAATCGCATATTATATCCTCTTTTCCTTACGCCTAAAATAACGTAATAAGTTCATTCAACTTGTTAAACATAAGCAGTACACCCATGCAAACTAACAAAAGACCCGAGATGCGCTTTATCAATATCATGTGCTTCTTTATAAATTGAAAGTATTGCATGATAAAACTTGAGGCAAGTGCTAATAACAGAAATGGAATGGATAACCCCAAAGTATACACCATCATAAGACTTCCTCCATATAACGCAGATCCATCATTGGATGCCGCAACCGCAAGAACAGCACTTAAGACAGGTCCAATACATGGTGTCCAACCAAAGCTAAATGTTAACCCCAATATATACGCTTGAAGATAACCTTTAAACTCTTTCTGTTTCATTTTTACTTTTTTTTCTCTTTGCAAGGTTTTGATGTTAATAATCTCCATTTGATGTAATCCCATTATAATGACGATTGCGCCCATAACATAATTGGTATATGGATGATTCAACACTCCACTTAATGCACCCGCTCCATACCCTAAAATAAAGAATACGGTAGATAACCCTAATATGAAACATAGGGTTTTCGCAATCGCACGCAAATGCTTTATTTTCATTATCGTTTGCTTTTCATGCGTATCCACATCTTTAAACAATGTACTCATATAAACTGGCAACAATGGGAAAATACAAGGGGAGAAAAACGATAGTATCCCTGCCACAAAAACAGTACCAAAATACACTTCATGATACATATAATCACTTCCTCTTCTTCAAAAATTCGAAGCTTTTATCATACAAGATAATGTTTCCTATGACACACCATCAACAAGGCAATACCAATGTAAATTTCGAACCTACATGCTCTTCACTTTCTACAAATAATGTTCCTTTTAGTTGGAGTGCCAATGTCTTGCTAATATACAACCCTAAACCCGAGCCTCCTGTATACTGATTACGGGATTTTTCAACACGATACAATCGATCAAAAATATAAGGGATATCTTCTTTAGGAATACCAATACCTTCATCTTGAATGCTGAATTCTACGGTATTCACTATTTTTTTCACAGTTATTACGATAGTACTTTCTTTATTGGCATACTGAATGCTATTATCAATCAAATTACTTAAAATTCTTGTTAAGCTCATTTCATCCATAGCCTGAAAGCATATATCTTCCTTCATCTCTACACAAAGGTGTTGTCTATTCTTTTTCATTTTAAATTGAAACCCTGATAAAATCTTTACTAACAATTGATCCATCAATACTTCATGAAGCATTTGTTTGCAGCTCAAAAAGTGATTTTCATTCTCTACCATTGCCACTTCCATCAACTGCTTCGTTAATTCATGTAATCGTTCTACTTGATTCATCATTTGATTTAAAATTTCTGGTATCTCTTCTTTTAATATAATCCCATCTTGTATAGCTTCTATTTGACTCCCTATAGCTGTAATAGGGGTTTTAATATCATGACCAAGCTGTGAAATCATATTGCTCTTTTCTTGTTCACTTTTCTCTAAAGCAGTAAAACTATCTGACAATGCAACGACCATATCATTAAAATCACCAGCCAACCGCATAAATTCTTTTGGTGCCTTATTTAGTGTAATCATTTGAAAACAGTTATTTTGCACTTGTCGCGTTTGTTCACGAAAATTATCTAGAGAATGAAACGTTCCTCTTAATAGAAATAAACCAAAAATAGCACCTACAACATTCGCAATACAAGTAATCAAGATAAGAATATATCCTGTTTCTGTTGTCACATACATCTTTTGAATACTCACCCAAACGATACACATAACTACAAGACCAGACACAATAAAAGAGGTAATCATAAGGTTCTTAAGTCTCATCGACTTTCCTCCATACGGTATCCAAGTCCCCAAACCGTTTGAATGCGTGGATATGCTTTCCCCATAGAACCTTTATCTAGCTTTTCTCGAAGACTAAATATATGTACATTCAATGTATTCGCATCATCCATATAATCACTTTCCCAAACTTTCTTATACAGCTCAGATTTTGAAAACACGCGTCCTATATTGCACAAAAACAACAACAATAATTGAAATTCTTTAATAGACAATATCAATTCTTCTTCATATAAATATACTTGATGTCGTTGTTTATCTATTTTAATATGTTCTTTTTCAACCTTATATTCATCGTCTTGTGTATTTGGAGTGATTCGATTTAATAGGTTCTTCACTCGAAGAGTTAATTCTCTAGGGCTAAATGGTTTTGTCACAAAGTCATCTGCACCAAGCATTAAAGAATATATTTTATCTTGTTCCTGATCTTTCGCACTTATAAAAATAAAGGGAGCGCGTTCTTCAATTTCTAAGACCTCTTCCATAAATTCATACCCATCCATTTTCGGCATCATGATATCTGTTATGATCAAATCAATCGCATGTGTCTTATAAATCCGTAATGCTTCCACACCATTTGTTGCGGTATAAATTTCATAACCTTCTCGTTCCAAATAACGCTTCACGATAGCAATGATATCCGCTTCATCATCAACAATTAGTATTTGTTTCATAAGACTCTCCTTCCCCTTTATAAGCACAATAGGAAGTTTGCATTCTTCGCAGTTGCTTATAAAGGTTCGTTTTACCTACAGTGTAACCTTTACACCTATCAATTACCATTTATATGATTTTTAAGCCTTATTTCAACATTGATAATGTC
>JAVWJF010000084.1:0-9266 GCA_036639195.1 Longicatena sp. | reverse complement strand
TGTTTTCCATTAAAAAATACAAACAAATACCACAAAGTCCTGCCAAGAAAAATAAAAGTTCTTGTTTCTTATCTTTGATATGTAGAAGGCGTGGATAAGCAATCCATAGGGCAATAAATCCAATGACAAAACGAATAAACAAGATTTCAACAGGAGTGAAATCGCTTAGTAATACTTTTGTTGAAATAAAGGTTGTACCCCATAGCACAATGGTGAAAAAGGCCGCAATATGACCTGTTGTTGATTGTTTCATAAATCGTTCTCCTTGTCTTGGTGGAAGATGTTACGATAGGCTCCAGGAGATATACCAAGAAATGTACGAAAGAAATTTGTAAAATGACTTTGATCAAAAAAGCCAGATGCACTAGAAGCCTCTAAGACACTAGCGCCCTTTTCTAAAAGCTCTTTTGCCTTATTTACACGGATAACTTCTAAATATCGATAGGGTGTAATCCCTTTTTCTTTTGTAAATGCACGTAATAAGGTAGAAGAACTCATAGAACTAAGATCACATAGTTGTTTTAAGCGAATCTGTTCACGATAATGAAGTTGCATATAGTCACATACAACTGCGAGTTCTTGACTATGATTTTCTTCATGATAGGTATAAGGGGAGCTGTTCTTATCAAGTAATTCTGTAATTAGAAACAACAAGGTTTCTTCTTTTTCAAATTCTTTGCTGTTTTCTACAATCATGCGATGTACATTATGTAGGTACGTAGCGATTTCTTCATCTTTCAGTACATTTTTATGGAATTGAGGAAGACGATCTACGCCACTGATATCTTTTGCGATAGAACGCATGGTTTCTTTTGGTATATTTAATGCTCGATAATCAAGTAATTCATTATCCAAAGGTGCGCAGTCATGATTTTCTCCTGGATTGAAGATAATAATATCCTGTGCCACCAGATGATATTCTACGTTTTTACAAAGGAGACGACGTTGTCCATGCTCGATAAAACCAATCACATAGTATTCATGGAAATGGTTCGGAAAAGGTTGCATGATACCTTTAAATTGATAGGCTTCTAATTGCAAATCCTCATCATAATAAAATTCACGACTTTCAGTTTTCATATAGGCACTCCTTTTGAGTATTATTTTACTACAAAAGTAATCAAAAGACTTGTATAAAATCGTCAGGAATATGCTTGACGCAATAAGTTAACTATGGTAAACTTCTCGTGTGTTAAGTTAGACTGAACTAACTAAGGAGTTATTATGATTGATAAAAGATTACTAAAAGAAATGCCAGAAGCAAAAAAATACGTAGTAAGACAGGTTGCTATGCAATGGATTTCCCTATTGTGTAACATTGTATTTGTCATGCTCATTGCATGGGTACTTGTTTGTCTATTTGATAATGCAATACAGATTCAACAATTATGGTTTATGGTAGGTGGATCTATCGTATTGTTAACGATTCGCATGTATTGTACGAAGAAAGCAAGTGACTATGCACATCTTGCCTCATCGCAAGTAAAAGATCATCTTCGTAAACGTTTATATGAAAAATTACTTTCTATGAAAAATGCTTACCAAGACTATATTTCAACAAGTGAACTTGTGCAGTTAAATGTAGAAGGTGTTGATCAACTAGAAACTTATTTTGGGCGATATCTCCCTCAATTTTTCTATAGTAAGCTAGCACCAATTACTTTGTTTTTAGTTTTGGTATGGATGGATGTACAAAGCTCTCTTGTATTATTGATATGTGTTCCACTTATTCCTCTTTCTATTATCGCTGTTCAAAAATTTGCGAAAAAACTATTATCGAAGTACTGGAAAAGTTATACAACTCTTGGAAATAGTTTTTTGGAGAATTTACAAGGTTTGACCACATTAAAAATCTATCAAGCAGACGAATATAAAAACATGAAAATGAATGAAGAAGCAGAAAATTTCCGCAAGATAACAATGAAAGTCTTAACGATGCAACTCAATTCTGTTAGTGTTATGGACCTCATTGCATATGGAGGTGCAGCGATTGGAAGCATCGTTGCAATCCTTGGTTTTACCAATGGCAGAGTAAGTTTATTTGCTGTACTTTGTATTATTTTGTTATCTTCAGAATTCTTTATCCCGTTGCGACTTTTAGGATCCTTCTTCCATATCGCAATGAACGGTATTGCGGCAAGCTCTAAAATATTTAAAATTTTAGATATGCCAATTGAAGAAGAAGGTAAAGAATGGTTTAACGAACAAGAAATTGATATATCTTTTCAAAACTTAAACTTCTCTTATGATTCAAAACGCCAAATTTTACATGATATTACACTGAACGTGCAACCAAAACAGTTTATAGGAATTGTTGGAGAAAGTGGCTCAGGTAAGAGCACCATTGCGAAGATATTAACTGGTTTTACTAGTACCTATGAAGGCTCTATCACTATGCAGGGTATCGAACGTAAACATATGAATGATAAAAGCTTTTATGATCGAGTGCTATATGTAACACACAAACCAATGATTTTTAAAGGAAGTGTAAAAGAGAACTTGTGTATCGCAAAAGGAAATGCAAGCGATGAAGAATGTTGGGAAGTTCTTAAGAAAACCTGTTTAAAGGAATTTATTCTTGAACAAGGTGGATTACATATGCAACTATTAGAGAATGGTTCTAATCTTTCTGGAGGACAAAAACAACGCTTATCTATAGCACGTGCACTTTTGGCAGATCGAGAAATTTATATTTTTGATGAAGCCACTAGTAACATTGATGTAGAGAGTGAAGAAGCAATCTTACAAGTTATTTTACAACTAGCAAAAACCAAAACGATTCTTATGATTACCCATCGTTTACATAATATCGAACAAAGTGATCAAATCTATGTACTTGATCAAGGACATTGTGTAGAACATGGTACTCATATAGAGTTGATGAAACATCATCATAAATATTATGAAATGTATGCCATACAATCGCAATTAGAACAAATGGAAGGAGATGTTGTATATGCGTAAAGATAGTAATCTAAGGATTATGTTGAAGATGTCTTACCTTGTAAAACCGCTTGCCTTTCCTATGCTCGTGGCAGTGGTACTAGGCGTCGTTGGGTTTCTATGCGCTATATTTATACCATATTTTTGTGCCTTGTTAATTAGTCATATTGCCATTCGTGCGAACAATTTTCCTATCCAAATATTCTTTGTGATGTTGGTAGTACTTGCTGTTTTAAGAGGAGTTCTACACTATGGAGAACAGGCATGTAATCATTATATCGCCTTTAAATTATTAGCCCTTATACGAGATAAAGTATTTAAAACACTAAGACGTTTAGCTCCAGCAAAATTAGAAGGAAGAGATGCAGGAGATTTAATCTATCTTATCACAAGTGATATTGAGGCATTAGAAGTATTTTATGCACATACCATCTCTCCAATATTGATTGCGATTATAACCTCCATCATTCTATTGTTTCAATTCTATAGTATGCATCCAATATTTCTTATCATTGCTCTTGTCGCTTATATATTTACAGGGGTCTGTATTCCTTATGTAATAACTAGAATAGGAAAAGAAGATGGAAAAATAGCAAAAGAATCCTTTGGAGATATGAGCAGTTATACATTAGAATCTCTTCGTAATCTACAAGATATTTTACAATACAAAAACGGAGATATACGCCTATCCCAAATGCAACAAAAAAGTGCGCGTGTCAATGAACACCAGAAAAAACTAAAGGAACACGAGGGAACAAGTTCTTCACTAGGAACCTTTGCGGTAATGATATTCTCTCTTGTTATGTTTGTGAGTGGAAGTATACTGTATATTCAAGGAAGTGTATCCTTTACAACCGTATGTATGTCTACGGTATTGATGTTATCAAGTTTTGGTCCAGTATTATCTCTATCTTCTTTATCAAATCACTTACTACTTACTATGGCAAGTGCTAGAAGAGTATTGGGACTATTAAGTGAAAAAGAAAGCGTAGAAGATATTCAGGGGAAAGAAGAAACAGTTTTTGAAGACCTTTGTGTGGATGGTGTCCACTTTGCATATGAAGATGAAAAGATTCTACAAGATATCAACTATGAATTCAAAAAAGGTGAAATCACAGGGATATTAGGAAAGAGTGGTAGTGGGAAAAGTACTCTTTTGAAATTGATGATGCGTTTCTTCCACAACGATGAAGGTACGATTAAAATTGGGGATAAATCCCTCCAACAAATAAACACAACCAACCTACGTGATATGCAAAGTTATGTAACACAAGATACCGTGTTATTTCAAGATACCATATTCAATAACGTACATATCGCAAACTTACAGGCTTCCGTAATCAATGTTGAAAAGGCATGTAAACAAGCAAATATCCATGATTTCATTATGTCTTTACCCAAAGAATACGCTACTCCAGTATCGGAATTAGGAGATTCCTTATCCGGAGGAGAAAAACAAAGAATTGCATTGGCTCGTGCGTTCTTACACAACGCAAACTGTATCTTACTAGATGAACCAACAAGTAACTTAGATGCATTAAATGAGGCTATGATTTTAAGAAGTCTTCAACAACAAAAAGATAAAACCATTGTATTAGTATCTCATCGACCAGGTACTTTAAAAATCGCAAACAGAATTTTATCTTTGGAGAATGGACGTGCCTGTTAAAGTACAACAGAAGCGAGCACAAGAAAAAGAAACCATTGAGTATATGATTGCCTACTATTGTCATAAAAAGCATAAACAAAAAACGCTCTGTGAAGAATGCAATACTTTACTAGAATATGCTAAACAACGCATTGATTATTGTCCTTTTATGGAAAGTAAAACATTTTGTTCCAATTGTAGTGTACACTGTTATCAAAAGGAAAGGCGTATACAAATACGTAATGTAATGCGTTTCTCAGGACCAAGAATGTTATTTCATAAACCAATCATGGCATTACGCCATGTCTACTATGAAAGAAAGGAGAGAAAATGAGACTTTTATATTTTATAATTGCGTGTATCTTTATGTTATTAGGAATGATTGGAGTCATTCTACCCGTATTACCTACTACACCTTTTCTTCTCGTATCCGCGTATTGTTTTGCGAAAAGCTCAGAAAGATTCCATCAATGGTTTATCCATACTTCATTATATCGAAACCATTTAGAATCTTTTGTGAATCATCGAGAAATGACAAAGAAAACAAAAGTACGATTATTGTCATTTGCTAGTACGATGATTTTATTAGCCATGTATTTTATGGATTCTATACATTTAAGAATATTTCTATTTGTACTTATGGTTTTTAAATATTACTATTTTATATTTAGAATTAAGACAATATCCTAGGAGCGATGATAGCTCCTTTTTCTATGCTGTAGGAAAGTATCATTTTTATTTCAAATAAATTGTGATACTATAGTACATGAAATGAGGGGATAGTATGGCTAAAATTTTACTTGTAGAAGATGATATGAGTATTCATCAAATGATGAAAGAATATTTAGAAAAACAAAGAGAAGAATGTTTGAGTGCTTTTTCTGGTACAGAAGCTTTATTACAATTACAACTACATACACCAGATGTAGTTATTTTAGATTTGATGTTACCAGGAATGAATGGGGAAGATTTAATTGTTAAGATAAAAGAGCAGTATTCCAACTTACCTGTTATTATTGTTTCTGCGAAAAGCAATTTAAGTGATAAAGTAGAACTATTAAACAAAGGTGCGGATGACTATGTGTGCAAACCCTTTGCATTAGAAGAACTATATGCTCGTATACAAGTACAATTACGAAAAACAACCACACGTCCTTCCAATGAACTTACCTATAAGCACATCAAGTTGATGAACGATCAAAGAACACTTAAAGTAAACGATACAGATATTATTCTTACAAAACATGAATATCGAATAATGGAATTATTAATGTCCCATCCACATCAAGGATTTACAAAAAAAGAAATCTATGAATATGCATGGGAGGATTTTTATGCGGCAGATGATAAAACCATCAATGTACATATTAGTAATATTCGAAATAAATGTGCTGGGGTACAAGACGATATCATTGAGACGATTTGGGGTATCGGATTTAAGTTAAAATCATAATCTTTAAACTTTCTTTACCTTTTCTTTGCTGTTTCTAAAAGCTTAAGAGGTAAACTATGGTTGTAAGAAAGGAATGAGAGTATGGTAGAAAATATTATTGAATGTAACCAACTTAGTAAAGTTTATAAGAAACAAAGAGCTTTGGATTCTTTAAACTTAAATATTGCGAAGGGGGAAATATTCGGACTTATTGGACAAAATGGTGCAGGTAAGTCTACAATGATGAAATTGTTAGCTGGTTTGATTCATCCAAGTGAGGGAACCTTTAAATTATTTGGAAAAGATCCTATAGACGATCCATATATTTATCGAAGGATCGGAACCTTAATTGAACAACCTGGTTTATATGGAAATATGACAGGAATTCAAAACATGCATATCAAGGCATTAGCAATGGGATGCGACAATGAAGAAGAATTAAGTGCATTAATGCAAATTTGTGGATTGGACGCAAAGTTAAAAAAGAAAGTTAAATCTTATTCATTAGGAATGAAACAACGTTTAGGACTTGCGTTATCTATGATTGGAGACCCAGAGCTATTGATACTTGATGAACCAGTGAATGGATTAGATCCACAAGGGATTACAGATATTCGTAATGCAATCTTACGCGTCAATCAAGAACGCAATGTAACAATACTATTAAGTTCTCACATTTTAGAAGAACTTAGTAAAATTGCGACATCTTATGGCATTATAAAAGACGGTGTCTTGATTCAACAAATGAGTCGTGAAGAATTGGATCAAAGCTGTAAAGATTATTGTTTACTAAAAGTTCATGATGTGAAAAAGGCAGCTGTTGTCTTAGAAGAAACATGCCACATCAAAGAATTCAAAACAATCGATCAAAATTGTATCCATATATATGAACAAGTAGATACAAGTGAAGTAAATGAAACATTAGTAAAACATGGAGTTCGTGTATCAGAAATTATGATGCATAAGCAAAATTTAGAAGCTTACTTCCTAAGTATTACAGGAGGTGAATCTCATGTGGAATAATTTAAAGAGTGATTTGTATAGAACCTTTCATATGAAAGCATTCTATGTAACGTTGATATTAGCGGTAGTAGCATTTATGATGATATTAGGAGAATTTGGTTTACAAAACAATACTCCATTTGCAACTTTTCATAGAGGAAAAGATACCTTTGTACAGTTTCTATATTACACACCCAAATCAATGATGTATTCTTTACTAGTATTGGTTTTTGTAGGAATTTTCTCTACCGATGAGTATAATTGTGGGTATGTAAAAAATACGTATCCATTACAATCTCATAAATCTACATTAGCGATAGCTCGTTATTTCTATTGTGTCATCATATGTACGATATTTCTAATAGCGATCCTTGTAGGAACTTGTTTATTACAAATAATTATTCCTATTTCTATGGGTAGTTTCAATCTCTTAGATTATCTTCCATTTGCGATAGTGCAAGTGTTGACAATGGCTGCGGCATCCTCTTTCTCGATGTTGTTGTCAAATATCACAAAGAGTAAAGTGCTTGTAATCTTATATTCTATTGGATATGGTATGATAATTTATATGACAGTGTGTATGTTGTTGGGATTTATGTTTCACGATATAAGTGCCTCAGAATGGATGATGTATGTATTATCCTCAAAATTACCTTATACTTTCCAAATGGAAGCCTATCGAGACGCAATTCTTGTGTTGATCGGGAATACATTGTTGTATAATGGAATCAGTTATTTAATACTTAAAAAACAAGACATCTAAAAAGGAAGGAGGTAAATGTATGGCATATCTTGTGTTAATTTTAACCATACTATTATTTATCTCCTTATTTCTATATTTACAACTTCGTAAGGAAGTAAAAGAAGTCGCAAAACAATTACGCTATACAAGAGATGAAAAAAGTTCGTTTCATTTCTTCACCACCTCTTCGGATCGTTATATGAAAGAGATTGTTGAAGAAGTAAATATCATACGTGAAGAAAATCAAAAGAATAAGTGTGGTTTTTTAGATAGTGAACGTAAGAGTGAAGAGATGATCGCCAATATATCACATGATATTAGGACACCTTTAACATCTATTCAAGGCTATGTAGAAATGATGCAAACTAGCAATGACGCTACAGAAAGAGAACGATACTATCAAATTGTTACCAATCGCCTACATGATTTAGAAACTATGTTAGATGAATTCTTCGTGTATACCAAATTGATAAATATGCATGAAGATTTAATTATGGAAGAAAAAGCAATCTATCCTATTCTTTGTAAATCATTATTGAATTATATCGACCTATTGAAGGCGAATGAATTAGAACCAGAAGTTATTTGTGAAGATGAAAGTATTTGTACACTTGTACATGAGGAATCTTTACAAAGAATTTGTATGAATTTAATTATTAACACGATTCGTTATGGGAAAGCTCCTTATCGAATAGAACTTAAAAGAAAAGAGGATGAAATAGAACTTGTTTTTAATAATACATGTATATGTGGAGAAGAGATAGATACACAACACATGTTTGACCGCTTTTATAAAGGCAACCAAGCACGAACACAGAAGGGAAGTGGCTTGGGGTTAGCCATTGTATCTGAACTGACACAACGAATGAATGGAAGTTGTGAAGCATCCTATAAAGAGGATGTATTGAGCATTACCATTCATCTTCCCATACACCATGAGTAGAAAGAGAGAATTTCAAAGTTCTCTCTTTTTTTCGCTCACTTATGAAAAGGATTCTTTATCTAGTACAATTGCATGGAAATACGTTCTAATGGGTCTTGTCGAATCATAAAGTATAGTGTAAAAAAGGAGGTATTTATATGGAAGAAAATACAGTGAATCCACTTCGATTCGAAACGAATCCGTACCATAATGTAGTAATAAAAGATCGTAAGGTGATGGAATTAACAGGTGTAAAACAAATCGATAGTTTTGATGCGAATGAATTTTTATTAGAGACGGCACAAGGGTGGATGTTGATTCAAGGGAAAGACTTAAAACTTGGCAAGTTGGATACTGATCGAGGAGATGTTGTCATCAATGGCGTTATTGAAGCCTTGTCTTATGTATCAAATAAAAAGGGGAATGGAAAGGAATCCATGATGTCTAAAATCTTTAAATAATGTTGTTGCCAGTACAGATACAATCTATCTTATACCACTTTATGATGGGATGGATGTATGGATTGGGATTTAGTTTTCTTGTTACGTTCATTAAGTATCTGCGCTTTCCACTCATC
>JAVWJF010000083.1:0-9317 GCA_036639195.1 Longicatena sp. | reverse complement strand
TAGCTCTAACTAAAGTCCCAATTAATGATTTACAACCTTCTATTATAGCAGTTCTTCCTTCAACTTTAATATTTGCACCCATTTTATTAAGCAGTGTTGCCACATCTATAATTTCAGGTTCTTTCGCCGCATTCTCAATGGTTGTTCTTCCCTTTGCATATACTGCAGCCATCATAATATTGATTGTTGCACCTACACTAGCAATATCTAAAAATATATTGGTACCTACTAACTCATCTGCATGTAATATATAAGATCCATGATCGTATTTCACACTTGCACCTAATGCTTCAAATCCTTTTAAATGAAGATCGATAGGACGAGGTCCTAAATAACAACCTCCTGGCATCTTGATTTCTACGTGTCCATATTTTCCTAACAATGCACCCATAAAGTAATAAGAAGCTCTAAGCTTATTTACTGCGTCATGAATAACAGGCTTATTTTCCATTTCATTAGGATCAATGACAATTGTATCCGAAGAACGAATATCCACCTCAACTCCAAGTTCTCTCAATAATACTGATAAAGATTGAACATCTGATATATTTGGTACACCACAAATGGTAACTGGACCATTTGATAAAATAGCAGCCGGTATCAAAGCCACCGTCGCATTCTTCGATCCGCTGATTCTCACCGTCCCATTTAATTTATGTTTTCCTTCAATTTTTATTACTTCTTCCATTTATATTCTCCTTCCACTACTACTATTTTATAGATCCTGTATGAATATTGTGCCTATTCTATAGGAATTTATGAATTTATACGTTTTTTACATCAAATACTGCATTTATATTATAAAGCATTTGAACAGATATAGCTATTTTTTTTCATATTTTCTTACCATTGAAACGATATCAAAATTTTCCTAATTTTTTTAATATTTGATTAGTAAAAGCAGTATAATTTTGATATAATATAACAGATTTATAGAGAGAAGGAGTGGTTGAATGAAAAAGCGTGCTTTTGATAATGAAAAATATGTAAAACTTCAGTCTGAACATATCCTAAAGCGTATCAGTAGTTTCGGAGACAAGTTATATCTGGAATTTGGAGGAAAGCTTTTTGATGACCACCATGCCTCGAGGGTATTACCTGGTTTCCAACCTGATAGCAAGTTAAAAATGTTATTGGAACTGAAAGAACAAGTTGAAATTGTCATCGCAGTTAGTGCATATGACATTGAAAAGAATAAAATTCGTAGTGATATGGGAATTTCTTATGATGTAGAAGTTCTTCGATTAATTGATGCTTTCCGTGATACAGGATTGTACGTAGGAAGTGTAGTTATTACACAATATACAAACCAAACTTCCACGGAAGCTTTCAAATCTTTATTAGAACATCTTGGAATCAAAGTCTTTTTGCATTATATCATTCCTGGATATCCAAACAACATTCCTTTAATTGTATCGGATGAAGGATATGGAAAGAATGAATATATTGAAACAACCAAACCTTTGGTAGTAGTGACAGCACCTGGTCCTGGATCTGGAAAGATGGCAACATGTCTATCCCAGTTGTACCATGAACATAAACGTGGAGTAAAAGCAGGCTATGCAAAATTTGAAACATTCCCTATTTGGAATTTACCATTAAAACATCCAGTAAACTTAGCATATGAAGCCGCAACCGCAGACTTAAATGATATTAACATGATTGACCCATTCCATTTAGAAGCATATGGTGAAACGACCGTAAATTATAATCGTGATGTGGAAATATTCCCAGTATTAAACACAATGTTTGAGAAGATTTTAGGAAAGAGCCCTTATAAATCTCCTACCGATATGGGTGTGAATATGGTTGGCTATTGTATTTTTGATGATGATGCCGCAAGAGAAGCAAGTGTGGATGAAATCACACGTCGTTATTATAAAGCAAGAGTAGATTATACAAAGGGACATACAACGGAAGATACAATCAAGAAAATTGAAATGATTATGTCTCAAACAAACATTACACCAATGCAACGCAAAGTTGTTTCTCCAGCACTTGAAAAAGCAGAAGAAACAGGTGCTCCTGCAGTGGCTATCGAACTTCCTGATGGAAGAATCGTTACAGGTAAAACAACTTCTTTATTAGGAGCAAGTTCTGCCGCATTATTAAACGCCTTAAAGGCATTAGGAAATATCAACGATGAAATACCTTTGATTTCTCCTAATATTATTGAGCCAATTCAAAAATTAAAAGTAAATACCTTGGGAAACTCTAATCCAAGATTACATACCGATGAAGTCTTAATCGCTTTATCTATTTCTGCCACAACAAATCCAGTATCTCATTTAGCACTTCAAATGTTGGATCGTCTTGCTAGTTGCGAAGCACACAGCACGGTTATCTTATCATCCGTAGATGCGAATACATTCCGTAAATTACATATGAATCTTACATGTGAAAATAAATACCAAACAAAAAAATTGTATCATCATTAAGCGCTCATGCGCTTTTTTTCATGTTCTATTCAAGCAGCCTTCAATCTATCTTCAAACAGTCAACACATTGTCTTGCTACAATATCTATGGTGATAAAAATGAAGAAAAAAGAAATTGCAGTTATGTTAGTAGCTGCCGCAGTATGTATAGGAGCGTGGGCCTTACGACCTAGCTTCTTTGAAAAAGATAATGGTATCATTTATGCAAAATCCTATGAAACAAGCGAAAATGTAAGTACCATTTACGACACGTCTGTGCAAAGTGAAATTGAGGATAACATTGAAAACATGAAGGCTTCCACTACTTATGACGAAACTTCTCCGCTATTGATCTATAACCCGTATGGTACCAACACACTTTCTATGTACACATATTTTACGACAGACACTCCTGCTAAAGTATCTTATACAATTCATGTCAGTGATGATACCATTAAAAACTTCACTCGTACCATTGATGGATCATATACGACCATACATGAAGCACAGCTCATTGGGCTTATCCCACATACAGACAATACAATAACCTTCCAGTTGACTTATGAAGATGGAACTACAAAAGAATATTCATATTCCTATATCATGGGTGGTTTGTTAGGCAATGAAGAAGTACAATTAGAAAAAACTGAAGGAACTTCAAGTGAAGAAGTGAGCGATGGACTTTATGTCATCCTAGGAAATGATAGCAGTGAAGAAGATTTCATGTACTTCTATGATGAAAATGGAACCTTACGTGGAGAAGTTCCAATTGAAGAATATCGATCTCATCGTTTAGTATTTGAAGATGATGTCATGTATTATAGTTACAACAAGACCAAAATAGCGCAAATGAACGCATTAGGTCAAATAACAAATACTTATGATTTGGGTGATTACGAACTACATCATGATTATGTATTTGATGACGATGGAAACTTATTGATTCTTGCAACAGATACAACATCTGATACAGAAGAAGATTTCATTATAAAACTAAACGTAACCACAAAAGAAGTAACTCTTGTGTGTGATTTAGGTGACTTGTTACCCGATTATAAAGCATCTACTTCAAAAGTGGATGGTACATGGGATTGGGCCCACTTAAATACCATTCAATGGCTTGGTGATGAACAGATTGTTGTAAGTTCTAGAGAAACATCAACAATTATGAAATTAAAGAATATTTATAGCGACATTCAAATGGACTATATGATTGGTGAGGATACTTTCTGGGAAGATACCTCTTATGCGGACTTATTGTTAAGTAAAGTAGGCGAGTTCGATTCACAAACTGGTCAACACTCAGTTACTTATGTGAAAGACGCTTCTTTAGAAGATGGTCAATATTATCTTTATATGTTCAATAACAATTACGGATACAGTACAACAAATACAACTTATGATTGGAGTCAAATAGAAGGTTGCGTCTCTAGCAAGCCTGACGACAGCGCAGTTAGTAAATATTATAAGTATCTTGTGGATGAGAATGCGAAAACTTATACCTTAGTGGATAGTTTCGATGTACCATTTTCAAGCTATGTATCAAGCGCTCAAGATACAAGTACAACCACCATTGTGAACAGTGGTACTGCAATGAATTTTCAAGAATACGATAGCAACCATGTGCTTATACAATCCTTTGATATGGATGCGGAAAACTTCATTTATCGAGTTTATAAATATACGTTTAATGGATTTTATTTTAATAAATAGAATAAAAAGCTCGTGCTAAAATAGCATGAGCTTTTACTCAACTTCAGCAAACTATATCAACGTTCTTATGAATGGTTTTGTCCATAATACGCATTTGGTCCATGTTTGCGTAAATAATGTTTATCCAATAATTCTTGTTGCATACGTTGCGTTTTATTTTGAAGTACAGCACCCGCAAATGCCATTGCAGCACACTCTTCCATTACTTTTGCATTATGTACCGCCTCTAACGGTGATGTACCCCAAGAGAATGGACCATGACTATGCACAAGCACTCCTGGCATTTGATCTGGATTAATATTTCTTTCTTTGAAGGTATCCACAATGACATTCCCTGTTTCTAACTCATAAGATCCTTGTATTTCAGCTTCTACCATTTTTCTTGTACATGGTATATCACCATAGAAATAGTCAGCTTGTGTCGTTCCTAACGCTACAATGTCTTGTCCTACTTGTGCAAATGAAGTTGCCCAACGAGAATGCGTATGCACTGCACCACCAATATTAGGAAAGTTTTTATAAAATGCAATATGTGTCATTAAATCACTGCTTGGTTTTAAATTTCCTTCTACTACGTTCCCATCCATATCACAAAGTACAATATCTTCTACTTTCATATGTTCGTATTCTACTCCACTTGGTTTGATCGCGATGATTCCTTTTTCACGATCAATTCCAGATACATTCCCCCAAGTAAAGGTTACTAATCCATAGACCGGTAATAGAAGGTTTGCCTCAAGCACTTCTTTTTTTAACTCTTCTAACATAGCTATTCTCCTCTATTTCAACTTCCAGATGACATCATTCAAACGAAGTTCATTTCTTAATTCTGGAATGGTTGTATGTGCACCAATATGTATGAATTCCATATCCATAATCTGTGCAAAGTCTTCTAATTCTTCTGCGGTCAAATCATAACTAATGACAGAATGATGTGCTCCACCTGCATAAATCCACGCTTCTGCACTTGTCTCTAAATTAGGAAGTGGTTTCCATAATACACCCGCAACAGGTAGGTTTGGCATTTCATGTTCTTGTTTTTGACATACTACATCATTCACAATCATACGGAAACGATCTCCCATATCAACGATGGTTGCTAAAACCGCTGGTCCTTCTTTTGCCTTGAATGTTAAACGAGCAGGATCTTCACGATCTCCGATTCCTAATGGTACTACCTTAATTGCTGGTCTTTCAGCCGCAACACTTGGACATACCTCTAACATATGTGCTCCCATATTCATAGCCTGTTTTGGATCAAAGTGATAAGTATAATCTTCCATAAAGGCTGTTCCACCTTGTTTATCTGCACACATCATCTTCATAATTCTACACAATGCCGCTGTTTTCCAATCTCCTTCACCTGCGAACCCCATGCCTTTACGCATCAAATCCTGTGCTGCTAAACCTGGAAGTTGACGTAACTGTTGTAAGTCTTGGAAGTTTGTATGGAACGCATTGTAATCCCCTTGTTCCTTCATAAACTTTTCAATTGCTACCTCTTCTCTTGCTTGATAGCGAATAGACGCAATATTATCTGTTTCAATCGTGTATAAACGTTTGTATTCTTCCATTTGTTGATCAATTTCTTCTTCTGTCACATTGTCCACATAACGAATAATATCTCCAACACCATAATGATCGACAGTCCAACCAAATTTAATCGCAGCTTCTACTTTATCCCCATCTGTTACCGCAACTTCACGCATATTATCAGAGATACGTAATACCTTTACCTTTTGACTTTCAAATGCGCCAACTGCAGCACGCATCCACTTATTCATGCGATTACGCATTGTCACATCTTCCCAATACCCTGAAATCACCTTTTGTGAAAGCCTCATTCGTGTAATGATATAGCCATGTTCTCGATCTCCATGCGCAGATTGATTCAAGTTCATGAAATCCATATCGATACTATCCCAAGGAATATCACGATTGAATTGTGTATTGATATGCAACAAGGGCTTCTTCAAAACTTTGAATCCTTTAATCCACATTTTACTTGGTGAAAATGTATGCATCCATGTAATTACACCAGCACAGTCTTCATCCGCATTCGCAAGGCAGATGGCATCATATATCTCTTTCTCATTTCGTACCACGCTATGATAAACGATTTCACATGGAATACTATCATCCTGATTCCATCCTTTCGCCATCATATTCGCATGTTCATTTACGGATGCTAAAACATCCTCTCCATAAAGGTCTTGACTCCCTACAATAAAATGGAATTTATAGGTTCCTAATGTTTTCATTTTTCGCTCTCCTTCTGATGCATTTCATCAATAACATATCGTTCAATATGTAAACATTTCTTGTATTGTTTCATATATTCGTTAAATCCTTCTTGTTGAGTACCATCTGGTTGTACCGTATGTACCTCTGTTTTCGCAAACACGCTACTATTTAAGTAATCCAACAAACTATGATAATTCTTTTGATTCACACGATAAGATGCTAATACAGCACAACCCCATGCTCCACCTTCCCCTGCTGTTTCCATAACACTAACTGGCGATTGTAGACCTGCAGCCATAACTTTTTGACCCACTTCTAAAGTCTTAAAGAATCCTCCATGACCAAATAAGTTTTCAATCGTTATGTTTTCTTCCTTTATCAATATATCCATGCCTAGTTTTAATGTCGCAATAGAGGAATACATCTGTACGAGCATAAAGTTCGCAAGATTAAACTCTCCTTGTGGATTTCGAATCACCATAGGAAACCCTTCTTCAAATCCAGTAATATGCTCTCCTGATAAATAATTGCATGCCAACAATCCACCACCATCAACATTGCCTTCCATCGCTTTTTGAAATAAACAATCGTATAGTTCTTCTGTAGATATTTTTACATTTAACATTGCTAATAATTCTTTATACATATTTACCCACGTGTTTAATTCTGATGTTCCATTGTTACAATGTACCATGGCGACTGGTTTTCCATCTGGTGTTGTCACGATATCAATTGCTTCATATGCTTTTTGAAGTTCTTTTTCTAATACGATCATCGCAAAGATGCTTGTACCCGCGGATACATTTCCACATTTTTCTTTGATACTATTGGTCGCAATCATTCCCGTTCCTGCATCACCTTCTGGAGGACAGAATACAACGCCTGCTTTTAAATCCCCTTCAGGGTCTAATAACACAGCTCCACTTTCACTTAGCACACCTGCATCATCCCCCGCAGATAGAACCTCTGGCATAATATCTTTTAGCTTCCAATCAAATGCATTTGACGCAACAAGTTCATCAAAGCTATCAAGCATACCCTCATGAAAACATCCCTTATTTGTATCGATTGGAAACATTCCACTTGCTTCCCCTATACCAAGTACTCTTTTTCCAGTTAAACGATAATGCACATATCCGGCAAGTGTTGTTTGATAACGTATGCTTCTTACATGTTCCTCATTGTTCAGGATGGATTGATACAAGTGCGCAACACTCCATCTTTGTGGAATATGAAAATTGAACACTTCACTTAGTACTTCACTTGCTTCTTGAGTAATGGTATTTCTCCATGTACGAAATGGAACCAATAATTCATCCTGCTCATTAAACACTAAATATCCATGCATCATAGCACTGATACCAATTCCATCGATATGACGAAGTACAATATCATATCGTTCTTTTACTTGTATTTTTAATTTATGATAACAATCTTGTAGACCTTTGATAACATCAGGTACATCATATGTCCAAATACCATCTACCATTTTGTTTTCCCAATCATGGTTTCCTTGCGCAATGACACGATGATGTTCATCAATCAATACCGCTTTGATACGAGTAGAACCAAATTCAATTCCTAAATAGCTCTTATTTCCAAATAGGACATTTTCAATTCCTTTATCCATAGTCACATACCTCCTTTTTCGCCTGTGAGCCCTTACACCTTGATTATATGTTGTAAAACACCTTAAAAAAAGAATTCCATTGCCCTCTTATAGACATTTATTGTCCTATGGGATAAAATACAAGTAGAGGTGATGATATGCTTGCCAATTTTGAACAACGCAAAGATAGTGAACGAGTATGGGCTGGGCGCTATCGCAATCTTCATAACATAGCCCACTGGCATATGGAACACGAACTTATCTATGTAGAAGAAGGAGAAGTATGCGTTTCTCATAACGATGAAGAGTACACATTAAAACATGGTGATTTATTCTTTATCCACAGCGGGCAAGTGCATTATATTAACGCAAATGAAGATAGCATTGTACAAATTTTAATGTACGATAGTTCCTTTTTACCTTCTACAATGAATACTTATGTCATCAAGCAAGCACTCATAAAACAACCCTATGATTTTTGTACTACCTTTGACTCCATAAAATACGAACAACAAAAAAAGGATTCTTTCTATATCGAAAAAATCCAGTTACTATTACAAACATTGTTATTAGACATTTATCGTCATGAGGAAATCATAAAGAAACTTGATGTAGATAGTGATGACCACCTTACAAGTTATAAAGAACTCCTACAAGAAATTCAAACACAATATCATTCCATCACGTTTTCAAAGGCTGCGGATATGATGGGATTATCCACATCCTATTTTTCCAGATATTTTCATAAAATTTCTGGAATGACATTTTCACGTTATGTAAATACCATCCGTATCGAAAAGGCAATTGAATGCTTGAAAGAGGGTAAATATAGTGTTACGGAAATATCTATGCAATGCGGGTTTGATACCATACGTCATTTTAATCGTACATTTAAAGAAATCACTGGATTAACACCACGACAAATGCCAAAGGACTATATTTTATATCACTATACAACAAAGGTTCTAAATGATCCTTTCGACCCTACTTCAAAGGAGTCCATTTTGTTATAAAAATAAATACACATTGTTTATTATCGAGAGGAATATTCACACCTACTATTTGGTATTGAGTATTCCTTTTTTCAGATTATATCCAATACAAAAATAAAAACATAAAAAAAGTGCAGCAACTACTAGAAAAGCTAATTGCCGCACATATACACTACATAATTTTTTCTTTTAATTCAGATAGCGTTTCACAAGATATAAATACTTTTGTTATTTCTAATAATTGTTCGTGGGTCAATGTAGACAACCAAGCAGTTTCATCCGTTTCATATTTTTGCATGATTAAATCTGCTACAACAGAAAGATATGCTTCTTCTTTACCTTT
>JAVWJF010000082.1:0-9393 GCA_036639195.1 Longicatena sp. | reverse complement strand
TCCAATAACGATAATTCCAAGGGATACTAGTTTGCTTTTTGTAATATCGCTTTGAACACTACCTAGCCAACCTTTTTGTTCTAGCACAAGAGATGCACATAATTGTCCTAAAAGTCCTAAAGCACTTACCAAAGAAGCACCTATAGCTTCAATCGTGTATACATTAAAGAATACCGTCAATACACCAATTACACCACCCATATAGAAGAACCAAGGCAAATGATTATGAAATGGAATGCGAAGATGTTTCCATTTACAATACAACCAAATGGTAAGTAATCCTAAAATATGTATAACAAAAGTCGAAAGATAAATCCCTATAGCAGTGGATAATTGACCATTCCATGCCAACATAATGGTGCATATAATACCACTTAACATTGCTAATATCAGTTCCATGTACTCACCTCTTTGAAGAAAGTATAACGTAAGGATTGTATAATGAATATGACATATGTCATAATGTATACAGGTGATGAATATGAAAAAGACATTATCAGAGTATTTGCAAATGTATAATATACAAAACCATATGGGAAAAGAACTAATGCAACATTTAAAACTAAGGCATTATCAAAAAGGGGATTACTTGATGAATGCAGGTTCTCTTTTGAAGGAAATTGTGTTTATCGTGAATGGGAGAGCAAAAACATTATATATAACGCATAATGGAGAAAGTACGTTGCATTCTTTTTTGAACCCATTTATGGTGATTGGAGATGTGGAATTCTTTCAACAACATCGAATCATCAACGATGTCATAGCGTTATGTGATATGGATTGCCTCATATTACCTATACAACATAGAGAGAGTATGTTAAAGGATGCGAATTTTATGTATATGTTAGCTTCTCAGTTGAGTCAGAAATTAATTCGTAGCAATCATAACAAATCTGTATCGTTGACTTATCCTGTTGAAAATCGTTTAGCAGCATATATTTGTGCAAGTATGAACCAAGGATACTTTTATGATAATCAGCAAGATGCCGCAGATATGATAGGCTGTAGCTATCGTCAACTGCAAAGGGTGTTGTGCAAGTTTATTAAGGAAGGATATATAGAAAAGAAGAAAAAGGGAGTTTATCAAATTGTAAAAGAACAAGATTTAAGAGAATTGGGAAGCGATATTTATGTTTTTTAAGAAATATTTGTAAAAGAGCTTGACCTTCAAGTACCCTTAAGGTGTTTACTGAGAGTGAAAGCAGAGGGAATGTATATGAAAATCAAAGAAGTTGAAAGTAGCATAGGACTCAGTGCACACAATATTCGATTTTATGAAGAAATGGGTCTCATTAAAATAGAAAGAGATCCAGAGAATAAATATCGTGAGTTCACAAATGAAAATATAAAACGCTTAAAAGAGATAAAGCTATTTCGTAGTTTGGGTATTACTATGGAAGAGATTCGTAGATACTATGAACATGAGATAACATTAGAAGAACTTATGGAACATCAAGCAAAGGAATTGCAATCGCTCCATCATGAAATGCAAATGAAAGAGAAACTTTGTGAAGATATTCAAAAGAGTAAGATTCCACTAACCTCTTATACGATGGATCATTATGAAGATATCATTGTTCATAAACGTGAACACATACCGTTAGATAAAGCAGGGGATCTTATATCCTCTTGGAATAAAACGCAATACAGTAAAAAGCGATTGTTTTTTATAGCGTGTTGTATGTTTCCAATTTGTTGGATCCTTGTAGGCTTCTTTGTGGTGTTAACGTTAAATCTTATAGATCTCTCGCAGAACAAAGAGGCAAGTGAAACCTTTCCATTAGTTGTCATTGTAGTGACAACAATCATTGTTGCGGTGATTGGGTTCTTTTATTTCAATGTATCTATTTTCCTTCCTAGGGAATTGTATGAATTTAGAGAAAAGGGAATTTACTATGTGAAGAAACAAGATGAAAAAGGATATCTTAAAATGGTAAGTCAAATACGTAAAGGGAAGATTGAAGAAGCAATGAGCTTTTTACCATATGAAGATATCGATGTATTTAAGGTGTGGTTTCATGTGGTTGCGAAGACACCAGTCAATGGTGCCAATGTATATCAAATTGATTTTTATATCATCACAAGATTTGATGAAGTGATTCATATCCATACAGGGATGGTGGGTGTTAGTCAAGAAAAGGTACGCTTAACTGCAGAAATCTTAAAGGAACATGCGAAAACCATTCGTGATCCATTCAAAATTTTAGAACATATGGATCAATCGGATCAAGAATTTTATGATTTCTTAAATGAAGTATATCGTAGAAAAGAACATCTAAGAGTATTTGGAAGTATAAAATAAACGTTAGAGCGAATGTGCTCTAACGTTTTTATACCATCTTTTCTGGTACGATATAAGAATCAAATTCATCAGAAGTAAGTAGTCCTAAAGAGATACAAGCTTCTTTTAAAGAGATATTTTCTTTGTATGCTTTCTTTGCGCATGCAGCAGCATTTTCATATCCAATATAAGGGTTTAATGCAGTAACTAACATTAAGGAATTGTGTAGATTGTAGTTCATCTTTTCTTCATCTGCCTGTAATCCTTCTATGCAGTGTACACGAATGGAGGTTAAGCCATCGCTTAACAAGGAAACGGATTGAAGAAAGTTATAAATAATAACCGGCATGAAGACATTGAGTTCAAAGTTACCTTGGCTTGCGGCAAATCCAATCGTCGCATCATTTCCCATAACTTGTGTAGCAACCATGGTTAAGGACTCACATTGTGTAGGATTTACCTTTCCAGGCATAATGGAACTTCCTGGTTCATTTTCTGGGATTTTAATTTCACCCAATCCACATCTTGGACCGCTTGCTAACCAACGAATATCATTCGCCATTTTCATGGCGTTTGCCGCAAGTGCTTTTAATGCACCATGTGCGAAGCATACATCATCTTTTGATGATAACGCATGAAATTTATTAGGATCAGATATAAAATATGTAGACAATTGTTCACTTAAGATGGCACTTACTTTTTCTCCAAATTGTTCAGGAGTATTGATGCCAGTACCAACTGCTGTTCCACCAATGGCAAGCTTGGATAAAGAATCGATGCTTTTTTGAATCATATCAATATTGTTTTCTAACATTCCTCGCCAACCACTTATTTCCTGAGAAAAGCGCAATGGTGTCGCATCTTGTAGATGCGTACGTCCAATCTTAATAATATGTGCATGATCTTTCTCTAAGCGTTTTAGTGTTTGTATCATATCTTCGAGCGTTGGCAACAATTCTTTGCGAAGAGCTTGTATTGCAGCGATATGCATAGCTGTAGGGAAGGTATCATTTGAACTTTGACTTTTGTTTACATCATCGTTAGGATGTAATAGTTTTTTTCCTGCAAGTATGTTTCCACGATTCGCAATTACTTCATTCACATTCATATTGCTTTGTGTACCACTTCCAGTCTGCCATACAGATAAAGGAAAATGATCATCTAATTTACCAGTTAATATTTCCCCACAAACCTTAACAATCATCTCACATTTTTCTTCTTCTAATTTACCAAGTTCAAAATTTACTTTCGCGCAAGCCATTTTTAGATGTGCAAATGCATAAATGATTTGCAAAGGCATCTTTTCAATACCAATCTTAAAATTATCAAAACTACGTTGGGTTTGGGCACCCCAGTATTTATCTTCCTCTACGGCGATTTCACCCATTGAGTCATGTTCTATTCTTGTCTTCATCGTGTTCTCCTTTACGCATGCTATCTATCTTTCATTTTAACAAAAATCCCCTTGAAAAAAAAGGGATAGCTCAATAATCTTTTGTTTCACATTAGGAAACAAAAGTATATGACAAAACCGTAAGAAAGATGTAATAAACTTCATAGGACTTTCATTTTATATTCCTGTATACTGTAATCATAAAGGAGGTATCGTCATGAAAAAGACACTCATCGTTCTTGCGGCATTAAGCGTACCTTTTGTTTGTATGTTAGCACGAAAAAAGGTGAACACAAGACCATAATAAAGAGCCTGTTTACGAAACAGGTTCTTTTTATACCCTTTTATTGGAAATGTAGCGTATAATAGAGTTAGAAAAAGAGGGGTTAAAATGGAACATAAAGCACGGTACTGTCCACAATGTGGATCCAAGACTAATGATATGCACTGCGATATTTGTGAACGTCTTACAAAACCAATAGAGGAACGTTACAAAGAAAAGGATTTAGACTTGGTTGCGGATGATATCGCATCCTTTGATCATATTCAAAGTACACATAAAGTAAATACTCATATTTATGAAAACAATCCAAAAGAAACACAAGAGGATTTGGATAGTGTTTCTCAAAATGTTTCCATGCACGCATTTAAGAATAGGAAATCCAATTCTAAAACATCTTCTTCCAGTCGTTCTTATCAACAAGTCAATATGCAAAACGATGTGTTGATGAAAATCATCGGAATTATCATTGTAGGAATTATAGGGTTTTGTATATTTTTGTTAATGGGTAGTGTATAAAATTAAGATATCGTAAGATGTCTTTTTCTTTATTTATGAATTGTTTATAAATGTTTTCGCTTGGATAGAGTATAATAAAGAAAATATTATGCATATAGTAGAGGATGAGGGATGTTTATGAAAAATACAATGAGTAAAAATATCTTTCAATTTATATTGTTAAGTGTTCTGATTGTTTTTGCGTTTTGGTTCGCATTAAAAGATGATATGAAAGAAGTACTAATTAATGTACGTCATGTGTCAATTTTCTGGTTAATTATTGTACTAGCAATGGGTGTTTTATATTATGCATTACAAGGATATATGCTCTATACCATTGGGAAGAAGTATAAGCATGATTTGACTTATTTGGATGGATTGGAAAATGCGTATTGTGCAGCGTTTTTTAATGGGGTTACACCACTGGGTGGAGGACAAGTCGCACAAGCCTATGTGTTTCATAAGAAACATGTGAGTTATCGTGATATCGCAAGTATTTTGTGGAAAGATTTTTTTGTTTATCAAAGTGTTGTAGTTGTATTTGCGCTTGTCTTGTTGTTGGTGTTTATGCCATTTTGTTTTGAAATGTTTCCACAATGGATTTGGTTGGTGTATTTGGGCTTGATCATTGATGCATCCGTGATTGTCATATTATGGACGATGTCTCATTTTCCTGCTTTGTATGCGAAGATTAGTAGTATCTTTGTGAATCTGTTACACCGTATGCATATTGTGAAGAATAAGAATGCGACTTTAGAGAAATGGAATTATCAAGTACATTATTTTGCGGATGAAGTGAAGAGTTTAAAGAAAGATAAGAAATTATTAATCAAAGGAATCTTAATTAATATATTTCGACAAGTTATTTATTATAGTATTCCATTCTTTGTAGGCATTGGATTGGGTATTCCTTTGGATATGGGAGACTTTATATTAGTTCTCTTATTGTCTTGTTGTATTCATATGTTGAATGCTCTTACTCCTTTACCAGGAGATACAGGATGGACAGAAAGTGTATTTATCATTATCTTTGGTTTTGTATTTCAAAGAGTGTACGCAAGTAGTATTATGATTCTTTGGCGTATGGCCACGTATTATATTCATATCATGATTGGAGGCATTACATTTTTAGTAGTGAAATCTAGAAAGAAGCAAGTAGAGGTTACTAGTAGTACAAACGTATAGAAGCTGTGTACTTCCCTATAATGATTATGGAGAAATGAAGACGGATGACCTTAATCCGCCTTTTTTTTCGACATATTCTAGAGTGTGATGGAAACATCACCAAGAAAAAAAGGGGGGATTTCTATGTGTAATCGTTGTGGATGTCAATCTATGTTGTATGAAGAATCAAGAGGATGTTCTAGATGCAATATGTGGGACAATCAAAACGTGCGTCAATTAGCTTGTGCTGCAGAACGTTTCGTTCGAGAAGAAAATCGCGAAATGAGATGTTGCGAACACCGTTGTGCTTGTCAATATCGTAATTGTGTGCACAGATGTCAAAGGGATTGTGACTAGTCGTTTGTAGTACATTGGTTCATTGTTTTTTCTTCTTTTCAAAATAGAAAAAAGAGGACGGGGCTGTCCTCTTTTGATATTATTTTGTGAGTACCTTTTCGATTTCTACAACATACATCGTATGATAATCTTTTAATGGATAATTTTTTGGTAATAAATCTTTATCAATAAAACAATTTTCTTTTAATTCTTGTGCATATAGTTTACGACATAGTAATACCGTATTTGCCTCTTCAAAGTAAGGGGTGTTGTTTTCATATGCGACATGAAGATTTGATTTTGTTATTTTATCTTCCTCTTTTCCACTAACACTTCCCATATAAGAAAGCATTTTTCTTTCACTTTCATCAAAGAAGGCAAGAGATAAAGTGTCTCCTTGATCAATAAATTCTTTTGTGTAGCGTTGTGGACGTATAAAGATATAGGCAACATGTTTATTCCAAAGGATGCCTAAACCACCCCATGACGCCGTCATGGTATTCACTTGATCCCCTTGTGCAGCCGTTATTAACATCCATTCTTTTCCTATCATAGTGAATACATCACCATGTAATTCTTCTGGTCTTATTTCTTTCATATGTTTTATCCTTTCTTCTGTTTTTCTAATTATAGAGCACCTAATTTTAAAAGGCAAGTAAACTACGTATCTATCTTTACGAAGACATTATAAAGAAGGTACTGATTAAGTAAGAGCACCTACTTATAGCATAGTAAAATCTTTTTTGAAATAGAACAAAGTGTATTTATTTGAGGTGGAAATAATTAGAAAACTAACATTTGTCATTTTTTGATTAACAAATGTAAATGAAAAGTACTGACAATGTTCAGTATTTTTTAATTTATCGAATAGCTATAATGTAATCGTATTCAGAAGAACAAGATTGGAGGAGTTGTATGAAGTATGTCGTACTAGTATCTAATGGACAATTTGCGGAAGGATTAAAAGAGACATTGACTATGTTTTTAGGAGAACGTGATGATGTTTTAGCGATCGGGTTGCATGTGGGAGAAGACGTGGATTCACTTGCGAAACGAATAGGAAACTTATTAGAAGCAATGAACACAAAGGATGAAGTGTTGGTGTTGGGCGATTTGATTGGAGGATCTCCACTAACAACCATGTTGGATTGTTTGGAACAAAAGGGATTATTACAGAACGCGGTTGTGCTTGGTGGGATGAACTTAGCAATGGCGTTAAATGCAATCCTTATGAAAGAAGATTTCACACAAGCAAAAGAAATGGCACTTAAAGAAGGAAAAGAAGCCATGAAAGAAATGATTTTAACAAACGAAGAAGAAGAGGACATATAGAGAGGAGGAATGTCATATGTCAATTTCATTTATTAGAGTAGACGATCGAATGATTCATGGACAAACCTGTACAAGATGGGCATTAGAATACCCTTGTGATGGGATCATAGCGGTCAATGACGCAGCCGCCAACAACAGCGTATTAAAGGCTGCCTATAAAGGGGCGAGTTCTAAGAAGACCTTTATTTGGACGATGGAGGATTGGAGAAATAAATGTCAAAAAGTATTAGATTCAAATGATCGATATTTTCTAATCACAAAGAATCCATTGGATATGGAGAAAATCTTAGTAGAACAAGGGTTACAATGCGATATCGAAAAAGTGGTAATCGGACCTTGTAATGATCGTGCGAATGCTATCAAATTAGGAAACAATCAATCTATTACACAAGAGGAAGCAGATGCTCTTGAACAGATTGAAAAACAAGGATACAAGGTAGAATTTCGTTTGTTGCCTGATGTATCTATTGGAGAATGGAATAAATTTAAAGGCCAGTTTGGCTATTAATTGAAAAGGAGAGAAATGATATGACAATTAATGTATTTCAAGCTTTCTTATTAGGCTTATTTGCTTGTTTGGCGAGCATGCCTGGAATGGGCGGGAGCGCTATTGGTAACTATACGTTAGGAAGACCTTTGATTGGAGGACTTGTATGTGGAATCATCTTGGGTGATGTTCGTACTGGGATTCTTGTTGGGGCTGCGATGCAATTATTATATATTGCCCTTGTAACACCTGGAGGAACAGTTTCTGCTGATGTCAGAGCAGTTAGTTATATTGGTATTCCACTTGCTATGTTGGCTTTAAACTCTTATGGATTGGATGCTGCAAGTGCAGATGGAAATGGATTAGCAACGAGTTTTGGTGCAATGGTAGGAACACTTGGAACAGTGTTATTCTATGGAACAGCAACTATGAACTTGATTTGGCAACATATCGGTTGGAAAGCGGTAGATAAAGGGGATTTCAAAAAACTGTATGTAGTAAACATGGGTTTACCTTGGATTTCTCATATCGTATGTTCTTTCATACCAACATTTGTTATTTGTTTGGCAGGAGCTGGTATGGTTGATACCATTAAAGAGGTATTACCAATGGATGGATTAGCTATGAAAACAATCTTTACCGTTGGATCTTTATTACCATGTGTTGGGATTGCGATTTTATTGAAACAAATTATCTTGAAGGGAACAGACTTCATTCCTTTCTTTGTAGGATTTGCGTTAGCAGCTTCTTTAGGAATCAATCTTGTAGTATCTACTATTATTGCATCTTTATTTGCCTATATGAATTACCAAATAAAAATCACGCAGATAGCAAAGAGCAGTAGCGTGAGTGTTGATGAAGATGAAGAGGAGGATATTTAAATGAAAAAGCTATCAAAGAAAACCTTAAATAAATCATTTCGTAATTGGTACTATGGGCATCTTACATGTTTTTCACAAGAACATATGCAAACATTTGGATATCTATGTGCAATGTTACCTATCGTTGAAGAATTATACGATACAAAAGAAGAACAAATTGAAGCATTACAAACGTATACAGCATTCTTTAATACAGAGCCACAATTAGGAAGTGTTATTGTTGGAGTTAGCGTTGGGTTAGAAGAAGCGAAAGCAAATGGGGAAAATGTAGATGGAGAAACCATCAATGGTTTACGTGCTGGGTTAATGGGGCCTATTGCAGGTATTGGTGATTCCTTGGTTGTTGGTGTACTAATTCCATTGATTTTAGGAATAGCGTTAGGACTATCTACGGATGGTTCACCAGTAGGAGCAATCTTCTATATCATCGTTTGGAATCTATTGGTTACTTTTGGAATGCGTATGCTTTATCTAAAGGGATATGAGTTTGGTGGAAAAGCAGTTGAATTTTTAACAGGAGAAAAATCAAAAGCTTTACGTGAATCTGTTATGATGTTAGGAAGTATGGTAATTGGGGCAGTTGCGGCAACATGGGTAAGTGTAAATACAGTATTTCAAATGACAAATCCTGATACAAAAGAACCATATTTGGTATTGAATGATCAAATCAACGCAGTCTTACCAAAAGGCTTAACAGCAATCTTCATTTTGTTCTGTTGGTACTTGATTGCGAAGAAAAAA
>JAVWJF010000081.1:0-9428 GCA_036639195.1 Longicatena sp. | reverse complement strand
CAATTCCTTGCGTATTGCAAAGATCTGCATCACTGGATACATTTCCCGCAAATGCAATAACTGGTTTATGGAACAACTTAGCCAATTTCGCAATTCCTGTAGGAGCCTTTCCCATCACACTTTGGGCATCCAAACAACCCTCTCCAGTTACTACATAATCACTGTTCTTAATGGAATCACGGATATGTTGCTTCTCCATAATCAATTGTATTCCAGATATTAAATCTGCCTTTAGGAAGGATAAAAAAGCAAATCCCAAACCTCCAGCTGCGCCACTCCCTTGCGTGTGTGGATCTCCACCAACAATCGTCTGTGAAACGATATAACCATAAGACTTCATCCATGTATCCATTTCTATGACCATGTCTTTATCTGCACCTTTTTGTGGTCCAAAGATTGCACTACATCCATTAATCCCTACCAAAGGATTTTTTACATCACATGCTATTTTAAACTCGCATTCTTTCAATCGGGCATCCGCTTTTTCTATTTGAATATGGTGTAATTGAGATAACCCAATCGCTCCCAATGGAATATCTTTCCCTTGCGCATCCAACAACTCATACCCTAGTGCTTGTAGCATACCACTACCACCATCATTACTTCCACTTCCACCGATTCCAATTACAAAGCTTCGACATCCTTGATCTAACGCATCCAATATCATCTGTCCAAGACCATACGTCGTCGCATATAATACCTCTTTTTTTGCTTTATCGATACGATCAATACCGCACATACTCGCCATTTCCATGATTGCCATCTGTGGATTCTCTTGTAGCATATAAGATGTACTGATGTCCCTATTCATCGCATCTTTTACTTCTACAAATCGCTTAACGCCTTCCCTATAAGACATATAGCTTTCTACAAAACCTTCGCCACCATCAGATAATGGATAAATCACTACCTCTGCATTGGAACACTTCTCAATACCTTCTTTGATTGCATTTCCTGCCTGCATGGATGATAAGCTTCCTTTGAAGGAATCCACAGAAACAACAACTTTCATACCTCACCTCTTAGATACAATTGTATCTTCACTCTATCCTAATAAAATTATAAGGTATTGCTTATCAGTAGCCTAGGTTACAGAAAACACATATCAACACATCTATTTGTGTTAGATAACATCATATAAAAGCACAACCTAACAGATTGCGCTCTTATATGATTATATTTTTGTCTCTAGAAACCGATAGAAATGAATCGCCATTACAAACAGAGGGATATCACTTAATGAACGTGGATCATATCCAGTTCGATCTTTTATTTTATTCAATCTATTTTGTAAGGTGTTTTTGTGTAGATACATCTCTTGACTCGCTTGTTGAATAGAACCATTCCATCGATAATAACATTCAAGTAACGGAATAATATCTGCTAGTTCACTTTTCTCATAGTCTCTAAATACCTTTTGAATAAATTCCTTCTTCGTAGTGGATGCGATTTCTTCCATGAAGATATCCATTGAAATATCTTTATAGAAATATATTGTTTTCTCTTGTGCAATGCCTGCTCGTAAAGCTCTTTTCGCTTGTTTATATTGTTCATATACAAGTTTTTGTTTGTTGTTTTTTTGATCAATTCCTACATAAATTTCACATCCTAATTTATCCTGTATTTCCATATGTAACATTTGAATCCATGCTTCTACTTCTTTATCTGTACATTCATGTACACCAATTAAATAGGAAGATGACATTCTTAAGAAAAAGGCATCATGATCACCATATAATTTCTGTTGTAGGATTTGTTCTAGTACTTGCATCTGTTCTTCAAAGAGTGGATGACTTGGTTTCATTTGTAAGAATCTACGTTTACATCGTATGTTAATACCAATCAAGAGCCCTCTTTCATAGAGTTCTTTTTCTTGTACAGAGGATTGTGAATGTATCCATTCATACAGATAGCTATTCATTTGATAGGTCTTGCGCATTTGTTCACTTTTTAACAGATCATCCATAACGAGGATTTCTGTCATACGCTTGATAATCTGTGCGTAGGGACGTATCTTTTCATATTCACCCGTTATCCCAATGACACCTACGATTTCATTGCGTACAACGATAGGAAGATTGGTCCCTGGTTTTCCTCCATCGTATTCGTTATCTTGTGTTACAGGTAGTTCTTCTAGGTGGTGTTCCACCAGATAACGCGCACCCATATGAATCTCATGGATGCGCAATGTATCACTGCTTGCGATAATCAAACCATCATGGTTCATGATGTTGATTTTATAAGGAATTACCTTATTTATTTCTGAAATAATCTGTGCTGCTGTCTTCGTAGATATTTGCATAGATAGTTCCTCGCACTATATGGTTCCTCATCAACCATATAGAATTATAATGTTCTTAATTGATTGATTGCTTCTTTATAGCTCACGTTTTCTTTGAAGAGGGCGCTGGTTCCTAATACAAAACAATCGACTCCTAGTTTTGAATATGATTGAATAATGTCTGGTGAACAAGCTCCATCTAACACGATCTTAAAGCCATATGTATTTTTCATTTCAATGAGTCTTTTGATTTTATCAAATGTAAAATCAATAAATTTTTGACCTGCAAAACCAGGGTTTACACTCATTACCAAAATATAATCACATACATGAAGTACTTCTTCAATCATGGTAATACTTGTATCTGGATTGATCGCAATTCCTGCAAGTCTTCCTTTTTCTCTAATATAAGACAAGGTTTTAATTGGGTATCGTTCTGCCTCTGGATGAATATAAATTAAATCTACGCCAGCTTCTATAAACCAATCTATTTTGGTAGATGGTTGTTCGATCATCAAGTGCACATCTACCATCTTTTTTGTATACTTACGAATGGTACTTATATCCATAATACCCATTGTCATATTGGGTACAAATGAACCATCCATAACATCACAATGAAAGATATCACACCCGGCTTCATCTAACTCTATAATCTGTTGTTTCAATGCGCCATAATCTGCACACATCATGCTTGGACACAACAAACTCATAAAATCGCCGCCTTTCTCATATTATCTAAGTTCTCTTGAACAGTTTTTCCTTTTTGGAATAATCCTGATGTACCACCAGTTAAAATATCTGCACCTGCTTTTACCACACGTGGTATCGTTTCAGAATTGATATTTCCATCTGCTTGTATTTTTGTAGTTAATCCATGTTGTTGTAGCTGTTGACGCATGACTTCGATATGTTGAATTGCCTGTGGTTGTATCTTCTGTCCTGCATATCCTGGATTTACGGTAAGCTTTAAAATCCACTCCACTTCTTTTGCTAGGGAAATAAAATCATCAGGTACTTCGCTATCGCAACGAAATGCTAATATTGGTTTTGCTCCAAGTTCACGTATCTTCGCGAATACTTCTTTATGATTGCATTTTGTCTCATAATGTACGGCGATATAGTCAGCTCCTGCTTTGATAAATGGTTCGATATAAGCTTCAACGTTTTCTACCGCCAAATGTACTTCGATTGGTTTATCGGTATGTGGACGTAGCTTCTCTAGAATTAAATCACCAAATACAAAGCAATTGTTAAAGCGTCCATCGACAACATCATAATGTAGAAATGATAGTTCACTTTCATTGATTTCTTGTATCGCTTTTTCTATGTTCATTACATTGATACAAGATAAAGAACCGCTTACTAAAATAGGGTGATTATAGTTTACACTATGCATGTTTTTTCCCAAACACAATATCTATGATATTGATGTTATCACGATGTTTTTTGATTTCGTATAAGTATTCTTTTACATGTTTTACGACATCTTCATCACCACTTAAATCATTGATTTCACAGAAGGTTGTGATCAAGTCTTTTTCTAGTTTAGGTTCGCTCTTTCCTTGTAATTCTTCCCAATATACGAGTGCTGCTGCCGCAACAAATTCTAAGATACGTGGATCTTTATCGTGATCTAATAGAATTTGCATTGGTGACATGATGCGTTCCGTTGGACCTAATTTACGCATTGGTGCACGTCCATTTTTTATATTGTAGTCTAGGATACTCTTATCTCTGAATTTTGCTAAAGCACGCTCTGTAAATGCTTCTTGATCTTCCTTAGTGATTTGGAAATAATCTTGTAGTGCTGGATTTAATTCTTCCATCAAACGCATCATGGTTTCATCTACATCTGGATCACATGCTGCATCTCCATACACTTCATATCCTTTGATGTATCCACAATAAGAAATAAGACCTGCTAAACAGTTATAAGTATAAATTTTACGTTTAAAGAATTTTTCAAAGTTATGAACTGGTAATGCACCTTCAAAATCTAATTCATCCAATTCATCCGCATCATATGGGAAATAAGATTCATTCATGGATAGCGTATCTAAGCGTGTATCATGAATACTTACAGTAGAGGTAAAGACAGCTGTTTGCGTTACTGTGTATTCGCTATCTATACCAGCATCTATCAAATGGTTACGAAGGACGCGTGCAGGATTGATACCATTTTCTGCAGTAAGGAATACTGTTTTTTTCGTTTTCCCTTTCATCGCATCTTTCACTTGATTTGCCACATCACCTAGGTTTTGTTCTCCTGTAGAAGTAAAGATGAAATCTGCTTCTTTGATTGCTTGTGTTGCCTCGCTTGAATATGTAGTATATGCTTTGAAATCATGGATATAGATAGGGGTACGATCTCTTTTGTAAAAGTGAATACAGAATGCTTTATCTTCATCCAACATACGTACAAGTTCTTCATTTTTATCAATAAAGGTAATCTCATAATCTCTTTGGAAAAGGAAGCGCGCTACATATCCTCTCCCTGTTTGACCTGCACCTATAACAACTGCTTTTTTCATGTATTATCCTCCTATTCTTTGATCCAGCCCTTGGCTTTTAATTCTTCAATGGCTTCCTTAATCAAAAGCGCAACGTCTCCATTTGGATCAATTTTGGATATGTTTTCTAATACATAATCTACGCCTTTACTTTCACGCATAAGTTTCAACTTCTTCGCATCTTCATCTTCTGGGTTATCAAAATATAATGCGGCAGCTGCACCTAGTGCAATTGCTTTAGGTGTAACACCTGCTTGTAAAGCAATGCTCATTGGTCCAATGAAGCGATCTTCTGGTCCGAGTTTACGAATTGGATCACGAGCGATACGATCCACTAAGTCTACAATCGCACGATCTGTATATTTTGCTTTTGCTGTTTTAGAGAATTTCAATTGACTTGCTTCATCAATTCCCATCCCTTTGATCAATGCACCATTTATTTCTTCATATACTTGATCTAAAATTGGTTCAATTTCAGGATCATTAGAAGAATCCGCAACATATGTTAATCCTTTTAATTTACCAAGGTAGGATACTGTCGCAACACTAGTATTGTTTGTATAGATTTTTTGTTTTAATAGATCACCAAAGTCACGTACAAATTCAATATATTGCCAATTTGGTACCTCTCCTTTAATGCGGTCAAAATCAATTGGTAAATAGCGAAGATTTTGTACCCAGGTATCCATTTCATTCGTTACTTTGCTAGGATCAGGTGCGCCTGTTCCTGTACACATAATAACGGATTCGCTTACTCCGATATACTTCTCAAATAGCTCTACTTCTTCTGGAGTTAAATTTTTTACGATATTGTCTTTTAAATCTTTAGCTGGATCAATCCAGTTTTCACAAGTAACAATATTTGCTGTATGTACGGTATTGTTTTTCACCATTACTTTAAATGCTTTAGCTAAAGTTTCTCCAACATTAGCCATGTTTTTACCACCACAAGCAGTAAAGATAAAATCACTCTTTGCCCAACAATCAGCCAACATTTCTCCATCATAGAAGAAGTTTGCTTTTACATTGTGCATCTCTACATTCATGTCTTCATTACCTAGGACATGAATTGTATATTCTTTCTTTTCATTCAGTTTATCTGCCATTGCCTGACTTGCGTCAAAGAATGTGATATCTTCTCCATTCAATGTCATCAACTCCGCAATAAATCCGCGTCCTATACGTCCTGCCCCTAAAATCATTACATTCATAATATACCTACTTTCTGTCATATCTTCATGACGATATATTGCGCATCGTCTTCCTTCATGTACAAAACAGATGGGCAGTGTAGAACACTGCTTCATCTGTAGTGTGCTAGCGATACGATTGTATGGTCAATCGTATCTTGGAGATCATCACGCTAGTCCTCTAATAATTGAATCATTTGTTCTGTCGCAATATTGACTGTATTTGCTTCTGCCTCTACACTTCTAGAAGCGATGTGTGAAGTTAAGATGAAGTTATCCATGTGAATCAATTCATTCACCCATTCCTCTTCCATTATTGGAGGTTCACTTGTAAATACATCCGATGCTGCCGCAAATATTTCTTTGTTCTTTAGTGCTTCATAAAGCGCTTTTTCATTTACAATTCCACCACGCGCAGCATTCACTAGGATTGCGGTAGGCTTCATCATTTTAAATTGTTCAGTATGGATCATATCTTTTGTTTCTTCTGTAAGTGGCGTATGTAAAGATATGAAATCAGCAGTCTTTAGAATTTCATCTACGCTAGTTTGTTTTGCGCCATATTCATCTAAAACTTTAGCATCTATATCAAACACATCAAATGCAAGTACTTGCATTCCAATACCACGTGCAATACGTGCAACATGTTTCCCTATATTTCCAAATCCAATAATACCAATCGTTTTTCCATACAATTCATATCCAGTTGGTTTTCCCCAACCACCTTGACGTATATCCACATTGGTTGAAACAATCCATTTCGCAGCCGCAAACATCATCCCAATCGTTAATTCCGCAACTGCATTGGAATTAGAACCAACACAACGTCCTACTTTAATATTGCACTCTTTTGCGACATCCAAATCGATGTTATCAGTTCCTACACCAAATTTAACAACTGCTTTTAATTGTTTACATTCTCTAAGTAAATCACCATCTAGTTCATCCACTCCTACAATGATTCCTGTAGACTCTTTCGCCATACGTACGAAATCTTCTCTTGAGACTGGTTTTCCCGTACGGTTTACATTCATTTCATATCCTAATGCAACGAGACGTTTTTCTGCTTCTTCTCCGTATTTCGCATATCCTCTAGGCGTTACTAAAATACTACCTTTGCTCATATTAGTATCCTCTCGTCTTTACAGCGATTTCACGTAACTTTTTCGCATTTTTAGCAATATCTTCACTGCTTCCTTTTGTTAGTAACCCACCAATTCCAACACTATCCACACCATTTTCATACCATTGGTGAAGGTTATCAAAAGTAGCTCCTCCGCTTGCTAAAATCGGCATAAATGGAACAGGTACTTTAAATGTTTTAGCCAAATCTGGTCCATAATAGTTTGATATTGGGAATGCTTTAATGAAAGAGGCTCCAGCTTTTAAAGCATCCATCATTTCTGAATAAGAAGTACACCCTGGTGCATAAGGAATCTGATATAAATTCGACATTTCTTGTACTGCTTTATCGAATGTAGGCGCAATGATAAATTCTGCACCATCCATGATTGCTAATCTTGCTGTTGTAGGATCTAAAACAGTTCCTGCACCAACCAATAATTTATCTCCAAATTCTTTCTTCAATGCGCGAATAACCTCTCCTGCATTGTTATTGGTGTAACTAATTTCCAATACATCAACACCACCTTCAATGCATCCTTTTGCGATTTCAATCCCACGTTCAATCGTTTCTACACGAACGATTCCCATGATTCCTGTGTTTTTGATTCTACAGATTGTTTCTGCTTTGAACATTTGTATATCCTCCTAATGTCAATCGACATTCTATTTTCCTATTCTGTTGTTATGCTTTTATTGTTCTTGTACTGAAATATTTTCGTACTTGCATTGCCCCCATAACAAAGGCAAAGATTGAGAATCCTATGACCATGTACATTTCGAAATCATTTTGTACTTGGTCAAGGAAAATACATAGAACAAGACCAATCGCTATTACGAAAAATCCTATTCCAAAGAATAATGTACTTTTAGAAGATGATGATTTCTCCAATTTCTTTTCTATTTTTTTGTTCTTAACGGTGGATAGCTTTGGTAACACTTTTGCATTAAAGAACCATAAATACGCTCCATATATGACTGCCATAATCACGATCCACCATACTGGATGCAGTTTCAAAAAATATCCAGCAATTGCTGCTATAGATACTGCATTGATCTCGTTGTTTTTTAGTAGCGTAACAAACTTCTCATCTTTCTCATTCAACTGATAATATATATCTTGTTTCTTAAGATGTAAAAGTCGTCTATTTCGTTTATCATGAAAAGCTTCTACGTTCCATCCGTTTACCATAATGTGTACTTCCTTTTCTTTTTATAAATCTAGAGCAAGTCTTAAATCTACGATTGTATCTTTCGCAATCAAAGTTAAGTGTTTTGTCAATTCTTCCATCTTCATACTTTGGCAGCTAGATAATGCCTCCATTAAAAATGGCATATTCACTCCTGTAAAACATTGTATTTTATGTGCACCTTTTAATTCATCAATTGCCAACGCTGTCATATTGAATGGAGATCCTGCAAAGATATCCACGAAAATCATGACACCATCTCCATCATCCAAACTTTCTACTTTTTCACAGATTTTTTCTTTTAATTCTTCTGGATTTTCCGTTGGATATAGTCCAATTGTTTCTACATCGTTTGACATACTTCCAAAAAACATGGCAGAGCTTTCCTTCAAGGCATCTGCTAATGGCCCATGTGTTACTATCATTAACTTGATCATATAAATATCTCCTTTTTTTAAATATGGAGAAACCTTTACTTTAGGTTTCTCCATTGTTGTTTACTAACCTAACAGTCCAATTGCTCCACCGATAAATCCGATGATAAATAATGCAATTAATACAGTTGTTATTTTTTTACCTTTTACTTGCAACCAATATGCAAATAATGTAACTGACAATGGTACTAAACAAGGGAAGATTTTGTTCATAATTTCTCCAAGTTTCAAGGTACCTGTTTTCATTGTTATTTCTAACACGGCATTGATGCTAACGTATTTTACAATCATTGCGCCAAGACAGAATAAACCGACAATACCGAGGAACGTTGTAATTTTCTTAACGAATCCACTTTCTAGGAATTTATCGATAGAATCCATACCTAATTGGTAACCGCGCATAAACATAAAGTATGTAACTGCAAAATCTAGTAAGGTAACTCCAAGACCATATACCCATGCACCCCATACATATCCTTGCATTGCCCAACCAAGAGTAACACTTAGAATGATAGGTTTTACAAGTCCTGCCCAAACCGTATCACCGATTCCTGCTAAAGGACCCATTAACGCTGTTTTAATTTCTGTGATGATAGAAGCATCCATATCGCCACTTTCATCATTCGCAAGACCTTCTTCCAATGCTACTACGATACCTGGAAGTACTGCTCCCCAACGTGGTTCTGTGTTGAAATACA
>JAVWJF010000080.1:0-9485 GCA_036639195.1 Longicatena sp. | reverse complement strand
ATATAATGAATTTCATCAAAGTAATGTTTTTGTGCATAGGCACTAAAGACACCTGTAACACCTGGATCAAATCCACATCCAAGAAGTGCTGTTAATCCTGCTTTTTCAAAGCGTTCACGATACGCCCATTGCCAGCTATATTCAAATTTTGCAGTATCTAAAGGTTCATAATTTGCAGTATCCATATAATCGACACCGTACTCCAAACAAGCATCCATAATCGTTAAATCTTGATAAGGAAGTGCTACATTGATTACCAATTGAGGTTGTACTTCCTTCATTAACGCAACCAATTCATCCACGTGATCCGCATCTACTTGTGCGCATGTTAGGATAGATGTTGTCTTTGTTTCAACGTCTGCCTTAATTGCATCGCATTTTGATTTTGTACGAGACGCAATACAAATCTCTGTAAATACTTCTGGGTGTTGTGCACACTTGTGTACGACTACGCTGGCAACCCCACCAGCACCTATAATTAAAACTTTACTCATTTTCTTTTCCTCCAATGATCAATAACAATTCTCTTAGTATTTTATTTGCACATGTGGTGGATACACCACTTGCATCGTAGACTGGTGATAATTCACATACATCAAATCCAACGATAGAGAGATCTTTTAAAGATAACAGCCCATCCAACAGTTCTTGGAATGTGAGTCCACCAGGTTCTGGTGTACCTGTTCCACAAAAGATGGATGGGTCTAAAACATCCAAATCTAGTGTGATATATACAGGAACATCTTTTAAAGAAGCACATACTTCTTTCATATCATGTAAATGAAAGGGATGAAAATCACAATGTTTTTCTCCGAATTGAAATTCGTCTTTATCTCCAGAACGAATACCAAATTGATGAATGCGTTGACTTTCCATAAGTTCACTTATTCTTCGCACCACACAAGCATGGGATAGTTTTTCACCCAAATAATCATCACGAAGATCACAATGCGCATCCAAATGGATGACATGTACATCAGGATATTTCTTTATGATAGAACGCATGACTCCTAGACTTACCAAATGTTCTCCTCCAATCATGCAAGGAATTTTATCATCCTGTAGGATTTGATAAGACATCTTTTCAATGAGAGACAAGGACGCCTCTACATTTCCAAATGGGATATCTAAATCACCAGCATCAAAGATGGCACAATCTGTTAAATCCTTCCTTTGATAGGGAGAGTATGTTTCTATACCATAAAATTCTTGGCGCATCGTAGTACTTGCCATGCGTGTACCTGGACGATACGATGTTGTCGCATCCATTCCCGCTCCAAAGATTACGATATCCGCTTCTTCATAGGGAACTTCTTGTTCCATAAAACCAACAATTCTTTTTCTCATTACGCTTCCTCCAACATGATTTCTACATACCGAGGTAGTGCAAAACAACCTCGATGTAATTTAGTTGTATAGTACTCACAAACAATACCCAGCTTTTCCCACTCTTCTATACCATCAAATGGGGTACAGTGTTTGGACGCAAATCCAAACATCCAATGTCCACTTGGATACGTTGGTATATGGGCTTGATAAGCAAGGGCAATGGGAAATCGACTTTTAATACAACGAAAGGCTCTCTTCATCGCTTGGGCGTCATCTTGATAATAGGGACTTTCCATCTGATTGATTAAGATGCCTTGTTCCTTTAATGCATTGAAACAGTTCCCGTAAAATTCTTTTGTAAATAAGCCTTCTCCTGGACCGAATGGATCTGTGGAATCCACAATGATAAGATCGTACATATTTTCTACATTTCGTACAAAGCGTAAGCCATCTTCAAAGTATAGATGGACTCGTGAATCATCAAAGCTACTTGCTAAGGATGGAAAATATTCTTTACTAATGCGTACAACATCTTGATCAATTTCTACAACATCCATTTGTTCTACATATGGATACGCACATAAACGCTTGATGGTTCCTCCATCTCCTGCTCCTATGATTAATATTTTTTTGATGTTGGGGTTTGATGCCATTGCCACATGAGTAATCATTTCATGATATATAAATTCATCTTTTTCCGTTAACATAATTACACCATCCAATGTAAGTACTCTTCCGAATTCATATGTGTCGAACACATCGATTTGTTGAAAGGGACTTTGAAAGGAATGTAGTTGTTGTTTTAAACGCATAGAAAACTTTACGTTTTTGGTGTGATATTCACTGTACCATAAATCTGTCATTGTAACTTCACCACCTTTATATGTTTGACTTCACTATCTTGGGTTCCCGTTAGGGAACATCCTTTTCTTCGAGCATATTCAATATGCGCAATCAATTCTTCACTAATACATTCTCCTGGTGCGATCAACGGAATTCCTGGAGGATAACACATGATAAACTCTGCACTGATGCGACTTACACTCTCTTGTAGGCGTAAGGTTTCGCATTCGCTATAAAATGCTTTCTGTGGCATCATTTCTACGCAGGGTTCAACATATTCATTCATTGGTAATGCTTTCCCATAACGTCCATGTAAACGTGAAATTTCTTTTAAGGCAGAAATTAAACGCTCTACTTCCATCATGCGATCTCCCACAGAAATAATGGCTAACATATTGCCAATATCTCCAAACTCGATTTGAATTTGAAAATCATCTCGTAAAATATCATAGACTTCTTTTCCTGCCAATCCTATTCCTCGTGTATGCACACAAAGTTTGGTAGGGTCTACATCATAGATGTCATCTCCATTAATCAGTTCTCTACTAAAGGCAACATATTCTTCCATCTTTCCAATTTCTTCTCGTGCATAATCTGCGAGTTCTACTACTTTTTGGTATACCTTTTTTCCTTCCATTACAAGAAAGTGGCGTGTGATATCCAATGAAGCCATTAACAGATAGGATGCACTTGTAGTTTGGGTTAGATTTAAGATTTGTCGAACATAACCTTCTTCCATAGATGGTCCAATCAACAATAAACTGCTTTGGGTAAGAGAACCCCCTGTTTTATGGGTGGAGACTGCAGCCATATCTGCACCTGCATCCATCGCATGAATCGGCATATTTTCTCCAAAGTAGAAATGAGTTCCATGAGCTTCATCTACCAGCACTTTCATACCTGCCTCATGTGCCATTTCTACAATTGTTTTTAGATCTGAACAAATTCCATAATATGTTGGATTGTTAACTAGGATAGCTTTGGCATCTGGGTGTTGAACAATTGCTTCTTTTATATCGTTTAGCTTCATGCCCAAAGAGATTCCCAATCCTTCATGTATGCCTGGATTGATATAAATGGGATAGATTCCTTGTAAAATCAATGCGTTCATAGCACTTCGATGCACATTACGAGGCATGATAATTTTATCGCCTGGCCTACAAGTTGATAGAATCATAGCCTGTACTGCACTGGAAGTACCATTCACCATAAAGAAGGCATGGGTAGCGTGAAAGGCTTGCGCACATAATTCTTGGGCTTCTTTGATGACACTGATGGGATGGCATAAATTATCTAAACACTTCATGGAATTGACATCCAGTGAAAGACAATCCTCTCCTAAGAATTTTTTTAAATCTGGATTTCCCTTCCCTTGTTTATGCCCAGGTACATCAAAGGAAACAATGCGTTCCTTACGATATTCACATAGGGCTTCATAAAGTGGGATACGTGATTGATTCATTAGGAATTCCCCTTATGCGTTGGATAAATATTTTGTCCATGAAAGATTTCAATCATCTCTCTTCTAAGTTCATCACTAATGCTTAATCGTCTTGTAGGAGATAGTTCATAAGAATCGACTTTAAATAAATAATTTTGTAAATGTATATCTTTGATTAACATTTGGGTATGAAAGATATTGGATTGGTACACATTGACATCCACTGCATCATAACGTCGTAGTGTATCTTTATCCACAAAGTCTTGAATGGACGTAATATCATGATCAAGAAAACATTTCGTACCATCTACTTCTCTTGTAAAACCACGCACTCGATAATCTATACTGATGATATCCGAATCAAAACTTCCAATAAGAAAGTTTAAAACTTTGAGTGGTGTAATCTCTCCACAAGTAGACACATCGATATCTACACGAAAGGTAACAACTTTATTATCTGGATGATACTCAGGATAGGTGTGTACAGTCACATGACTTTTGTTTAAGTGTGCAACGACGCTACTTCCCTCTTGTGCAATCATGCCTTCCTCAGAAATCAACAAGGTAACACTTGCGCCCTGTGGTTCATAGTCCTGTTTGGCAATATTTAACACCTTCGCACCGATCATTTCTGTTACTTCGCATAGAATGTTGGTTAAACGATCAGAATTATATTGTTCATCGATATAAGCAATATAATCCATCTGTTCTCGCTTACTGTTTGCATAACATACATCATAAATGTTGAAACTTAAAGATTTGGTTAGGTTATTAAACCCATATAAACGTATTTTCTCTTGCATCATAATCCCTCCACAAAAAAATACAGGCATATGCAAAGGCATTACCTGTATCATTGGACTTAAAAAATCATGTGCTCTTGAAAAAAAGCATATCATTCCATTCCTGGCTGATTGACAAGCAAATGCATGTGCATAAGTATCAACAAGTTTACACCTGTCTAAAATCGGCTTTTGACCTGGCTGTCCGTCTGGCCTTTCGAAAAAATGGTCAAAAATAAGAAATCTTTTTCTTATCGAGTGGTTTTTACCCACTCTCCAAAATTAGTGTGAAGTATGAAATAATATCTTTTTATCACGAGGTTATTATAAATGATTTTTTCATCATGTCAACAAAAAGTTTTATAAAGTATCCTAAGAAGTTTAATATATTAAACTTTGCTTTCTTATATATGTGTACTGCTTTTCCTATTATAAATAATTTTTAATAATCATAAAAAAGCTATAATTCTTACTTTATATCTTCTCATAACAAAGATATTTCATACCGTTTTTTGCATATTTAATCCTAAGAAAGTTTGACATCATTTTCCATACGCGTTACAATATGAGAAATATGGTTTTTAGAAAGTATGGTGGCACAATGGACAAAAAAGGAATTTTATTTGATATGGATGGAACCCTCATTAATACCTATGAAAGTATCAATTTCAAACAGGCATTAGGAGAGTTAAAAACAGTACAAAAAACACTCATTTTAAAGGTTCTAAAATCGCGTGTAAAAAGCTTTGCGGATTTAGAACGCAAAATTATGATGGAGATAGAAGACCCAAAAGAAGGCGAAGAAATCATCGCTCGTATTTCTCAGTTTTTATTGGAACATTATGACAATGCGCCATTAAAAAAAGATGCCCTTAATTTTCTTGAATACCTGAAGAATAAAGGCTATATCATCTGTCTTTGTACCAATAATGCAACTGAGGTTGTACAACATATTTTAGAAGAAAAAAACATCGCAAGTTACTTTGATTTTGTGGTTACATCCCAACAAGTCACAAAGGCTAAGCCTGATCCTCAGATGTATCTAGAAGCGATGAAAAACATTCATTTAACACCAGCAGAATGTTGTGTGTTTGAAGATACAGAAAGTGGTGTAGAGGCTGCTAGAAATGCAGGTATTACAGATATCTTTGTGGTGCAAGACAAAGATAAGAAAAAGTTTTCTTCCTGTATTACCATTCGTGATTTTTCTGAAAAATGTCTATATGAGTTATTATAATCCTTCACATATCATAGAAAGGTTGGTGAACGTCTATGGAACGAAATTATAAAATCTTTACCATTCCAAATATATTAACGTTTTTACGTATATTGATGATCCCCTTCTTCATATACTCTTATATGAATGGAGATCACCTCATGAGTGCAGGATGGATGTTCGCAAGTGGACTTACTGACTTTCTTGATGGATATATTGCCCGGCATTATCATCAAGTAAGCGAACTAGGAAAAACATTAGATCCTATTGCGGATAAATTAACCCAATTAGCAATTATCTTTGTACTAGTATTCACTGTTTCCTATATGTGGATTTTATTTGCTTTATTCTTGATTAAAGAAGCTAGTATGCTAATTTGTTGGTTACGTCTTCAGGCAAAAGGAAAATACTTTAATGGAGCATTATGGTTTGGGAAAATATCTACTGCAGTTTTCTATGTTTCTATGTTTTTGATGATTGCCTTTCCTATTGAAAAGACCATATATGCGACAATTTTAATGCTTATAACAGGATTCTTCCTGTCTTTATCCTTCCTAATGTACATGAAAACCTATCTCTCTATGTTACGTGATCTCTAGAAGATAAGGAGGTTTTCAAATGGATACAGAAAAACAAAGAAGTTTTATCATTCACTTTCTGTATTATAGTCTACTGATACTAACCATTTTTGTTTTTTTCCGTTATATTATCTATGCGATTATGCCTTTCCTTATTGGATTTATAATCGCTTTTCTTTTACGCCCTCTCATTGTAAAACTATCCAAACATGGTCATGAACGCTTTTTCTCATTGGTTGTCATTCTCTTATTCTATATGATTCTTGCGCTTACATTGTCGTGGCTTTTAATGAAAGGGTTCTTTTATATCCGACAGTGGATGACTACCCTTCCTCAACTATATGAACAATACATGGAACCTTATCTTCATACCTCTCTTGTATCCACACAGAACACCTGGAAAAACATTGATGGAAACACTGCACAAATCTTCACAGCAATTGCGCAAAGCCTACAAAATTCCCTATCCTCTTTTATTATGAACATATCCAAGTCTATTTTAAACAGTTTAACTTCCATTATGACCTCTATTCCAAAAATCGCCGTTTCTTTCTTCTTTGCAATTCTTTCCTCTTTCTTTTTTAATTCTGATTATACTAATATGTTAAAGTTTTTAAAACGCATCCTTCCTATAAAAGTTCAATCTACGCTACTAGAAACTCAACAATTTCTACGTACTACATGTTGGCAGTTAAGCATTGCATATTGTAAACTCATGGCTATCACCTTTGTACAATTATGCGTCGGATTATATGTTCTTGGAGTTGATCATATTCTTTGGATTGCGATTGGTACAACTTTATTTGATATCGTGCCGATCCTTGGAACAGGTGGAATTATGATTCCTTGGTCCATTATTATGTATCTAAATAACCAACCAAAACTAGCCCTTGGTTTAATTATTCTACAACTCATCATTGCCTTAACTCGCAATATATTAGAACCAAAAATCATCGGTAAACAATTAGGATTACACCCCTTAATCATGTTGATATGCATGTATTTAGGGATCAAATTATTCGGTGTTTTAGGTCTTATTACGCTTCCTTTACTTGTGCTAATCCTTACAAATAAAAACCGTCTACAACCTTTCTAGACGGGTACTTTTATATCCTATAATCAACTAATCGCAACTTCCATTGTGTTCATCAAAATACTGTTCTACAAAGGAAATAAGCTTCATTCCATCTTTAAAATCCTTACCTTTTGCAATATTTGCGATATAATCATCTCCAGATTGATTCACGATGCGGTGTTCCTCATCCATATCCACTTGATAGGAATATGTATTGTTATTGATAGAACAACTCAGGTACGCAGATGTGGTAAGGGTTTGTTTTGTGCTTTTTGGACCAATGGAAAACAAGAAGATACTGATACAATTGATGATGATACACACAGCTATTAAAACTCCTATAAATTTCAAGATTTTAATTACTATCCCAGCAAGTTTTTCTGTATTACTTACCTTTTCTACAATCACATCACGTATGTCATTTCCAACAAGTTCATCCAGGCTTATATGAAATAGTTGTGATAGTTCCTTTGCCTGTGCAAGATCGGGTGATGTAATGTTATTTTCCCAATTCGAAATTGTTTGTCGACTTACATTCAATTTTTCTGCCATATCTTCTTGGGAGTAATGTGCATTTTTTCTAAGCTTTAAAAGTTTTTCTCCTGTACTCATATTGACTACCTCCATATGACCTTATTGTAAATGTAGTGATGAATTTACGCTATCAAAATCATTTATAAGTTTCGCAAATTTAGTTATCATTATACAGATTAAATGAAAAAAGACAATAAAAAGAGGAAAAACAGTAATTCTGTACTTCCTCTTATTACATATATTATTATTAATCTTGATCAATTTCAGATTCGATAATTCTCTTCGAATCTTTTTCAATTTCACATTGAAATTCTTTCGTACCTACATAGAATTTTATATCATATGTAGCTACGCCATGATCACTATCATTTTCAACTCTTACATTTTGAATATCTGCTTTCGCAATTGAAAAGTGATCCGCCGCAAGTTGAACATAGGTCCATTGTTCTTCACTGATGGATTGCATAGTGGCGCTACTGTTCACATCTGTATTCGTTTGTTTGCGTTGTTTGGATTCTTTACTTATGATTTTACCATTTCCAGCATGGATGTCATATTCATATGACATCGTATCGCTTTGAAACTCAAAGGTATACTCATTGTCATCTTTATCAAATGCTTGTTTGTTAAAGTTTACTTCATTTGCATTAACACCAGCATCTTTCAGTGCAACGTCCATTGCCTCTTGTTCGCTGATAGGTTCTGCTTTACTACACGCAAATAAAGTAGTCATCGCAAGTAATGATAGTAATACCATTCGCATAGTTTTCATATACATTCTCCTTCAAAATTAAACGATTTTTTCAAATACGGAAGCGTCCTGATGACAGATTGGACAAATGAAATCGGCAGGGAGTGGATCACCTTCATAAATATATCCACAAACACTACACTTCCATCCAACTTTTTTCTCAGGAATTGTTTCTTGATAACTTGGAGCGTTCTTTGGAGTAAGACCATTTTTCACTTGATGATAATACGCATATGTCATCACTTCTTCATTGCTAAGAATTTCTGCTTCTTCTAGCTCACCAACAAATAAAATGTGAGTGCCTAAATCTAAACTTCCGCTAACTTTTACACTAACGCGTGCCGCAACGTGTTGTGTTAAGTATGGAACACCTGCTTCATCACGTAAAAATGCTAATTGATCAAATTTTTGAGTATCACGACTCGTGTGAAATCCAAATGTTCCTATGACTTCCATGTCTACACCTTGAGTCAATACAACTGCACCGAATCGTCCAGACTCCTGTATCACCTTTGTTGTATCATTATTTTTGTTTAATGCGATAGATAAACGATTGGGTGAATTGGTCACTTGAGCAAGTGTATTCGCAACACAACCTGCATCATGTCCATTATGTGAACTACTAATGATATACAAACCATAACTCAATTTAAACAAAGCTTTTTCATCCATAATATTCCTCCTTTTTAAGAATAGTTCTTATTTACACATTCATTATGCACCTTTTTCTATTGTATGTCTATAAAGATGCTCTATTCATCAATTTTATAGGTGATGTTATGTTGCTATGAAAAGTGTTATACTATGGAAAAGGAGTGATTTTATGTTAAAAGAAATATACGAGCGACAAAGTATTCGAAAATATAGCAAGCAAGTAGTAGAAGAGGAAAAATTATTAGAAGTGTTACGTGCTGGTATGAATGCCCCAACTGCTAG
>JAVWJF010000079.1:0-9621 GCA_036639195.1 Longicatena sp. | reverse complement strand
GATCCATTTTTACCGATTTTATTAGCGACAGCAGGATTCTTAATGGTATGTGTTGCGCCAATTGAATTAGGTTGGGCTGGAAAAAGTGTAGAAATTTCTTATTTGGATGGAAAAGGTTTGATTCCAGCAATCGCAATTAGTATATTTACTGTTGAAGCTTATCAGTTCATGAGAAAACGTAACTGGGGAAGAATCAAACTTCCTGATAGTGTACCTGCATCCTTATCAGAAACATTTGCTTCCTTATTACCAGGCGTTTTAATACTGACAGCATTTATCGCAATCTTCGCAATCTTCAATGCAGCAAATACAACTTTACCAGGTTTCATTTATCAAATGTTGGCACCAGCATTTAATGCAGCAGATTCTATGCCGTTTGCTATCATTGCAACATTACTAATACATCTATTCTGGTTCTTTGGAGTACATGATGCAGCACTTGCTGGAATTTTAGGACCTGTTCGTGATGGAGGCTTATCCTTAAATGCAGCTGCTCAAGCAGCAGGAAAAGCATTGCCAAATGTATTCACGACTCCATTCTGGGTTTACTTTGTCGTTATCGGGGGATGCGGGGCTTGTTTGGCATTAGCAATTCTATTAGTACGTTCAAAATCAAAACAATTAAAGACGGTTGGACGTGTAGGTATTGTACCAGCATTCTTCAATATTTCTGAACCTATCATCTTTGGAGTTCCATTGATGTTAAATCCAATTTTCTTAATTCCATTCTTATTTACATCTACGTTAAATGCGGTCATTGCATATGCTTGTATGGACTCAGGCTTGATTGGAAGATCGTTTGCCATGTTGTCATGGAATATGCCAAGTGTATTTGGAGCATTCTTGTCGACAATGGATTGGCGAGCAGTTGTACTAGTAGTTCTGTTGATTTTAATGGATATACTTATTTACTATCCATTCTTCAAAATACAAGAACGTCAACTTGTTGCGCTTGAAAATGAGGAAGAAGAAGTAAAAGAAATCGAATAATTGAAAAGGTGGGAAACTCTTCCCATTTTTTCGCATATCACATATACTTAAGGTATCATCACCTTTGAATAGGAATGAGGTAGGGATAATATGAAAGATTTAAGCAAACGTCATTTGGAACTATTGAAAATCTTACGTAGTGAGGAAGTTATGACTTCTCAAGAATTGGGTATGAAACTACATGTTTCATCGAAGACAATACGTAATGAAATTAAAGTATTGAACAGTTTGTTTTCAACTCCTTGTATCATAGCGAATAAAGGGAGTGGCTACAGTATTGTAAAAGATCATGAAGTTTATAATTCTTTAGCACAAAATCATAAGGATGTTGAATTACACCGTAATTTTAAAGTTTTAAAATATTTATTAACTAATACAAGCGTTAATTTTTATGATTTGGCAGAGGCATTATATATTAGTGAAACAACGCTACAAAATAGCATTGTGGAGTTAAATGAAATCATCGCAAAACGAAATATATCCGTACAAATTAGACGTACAAACAATGAAGTCTACTTTGATGGTAGTGAAGAGGCAAGAAGACAAGCATCCACGTATTTTCTCATGCATGAAATCAATGATTATAATTTTGATTTAAATAATTACACTCACTTTTTCCATACCTTTGACCTAACAAAACTAAAACACTACATTCTAACATTTGATCGTGATCATGATGTAAAGATGAAAGATTTTGAAACGATATCTTTTGTAATGCATGTAGCAATTATGCTAGAACGTATCCTACAAGGAAATGAAATCTTACCTGTTGAGAATGCAAAACCAGATGATCGACATATGGAACTAGCAAAGGAGTTCGCAAAGGGCCTTGTTGAAGTAATTGATGTCGCTTTATCAAATACAGAGCTTTCCTATTTGGCATGTTTATTTGCAGGGAAATTACCAGTAATAGATACAGAAGAATTAGCAGATATGCGTTTATTCATCGATGATATCATTGCCCAAATTCAAACAAATTATGATGTAGATTTAAACCATGATTTAGAGTTTCGAAACAATTTTCTGATTCATCTAATGGGACTTAAAAATCGTATTGATAATCAGACATTCTTAAATAACCCTCTGATTGCGGATATCAAACAGAATTTTGTATTGGTGTATGATATTAGTGTATTCATTGCGATGAAAATTCAAGAACGTTTTGATACAAGTTTGTTAGAGGATGAAATTGGATATATTACCCTACATCTCATGGGGTCTTTGGTTAGAATGCATACTTCTAGTTGCCGTAGAGTTGTTGTTTTGTCTCCTTTAGGTGAAGCGGGGAATGGATATTTACGCAGTAAATTAACCAACGTGCATGATTTGACAATAGAACTGTGTGCAATTTTATCCATGTTTGATACGAAAAAGATTGCGGAAATCCAACCAGATCTAATTATTAGTTTTTTTAAAGAACCAAGCGATGTTAAGTATCCAGTCTATGTTTGTGATGGACTATTAAGTGATGGAGATTTAGAAAAAATATATCAGATTCTAAAAAAACAAAATCATACAGATGATGCGTCGAATTTCTTTTCTCAACAATTGTTTTTTCCAAATGTACAAGCCAACAAAAAGGAAGAAGTTATTCAGTTGCTTTGCGATACATTGTATGAACAAGGGTACGTTGAAAAGGATTATCAAAATTATGTTTTGAAACGAGAACAGACAGCGCCAACAGCGTATGGAAATATGTTCGCGATACCTCATCCAATTGAGAAAAAAGCAAATAAGAATATGGTGGCAGTTGCGATATTGAACAAACCTATCATGTGGAGTGAACAAAAAGTGAGACTCGTGTTTTTGTTCTCATTATCAAAAGAGCGAGATGAGGCATTTGATAAGTTATTTGAACAACTCGTGGGTTTATTAAATGATGAAAATAAAGTAAAGCAGTTAATCAAAATGGATACTTTTACATCCTTTATCACAACCTTTATGTCTTCTATATAAAAAGCAGCTTTATCGCTGCTTTTTTGATGCACGCATGAGACGTATGATAATGATTAGTAATAGAATGCTATTACATATAGTGATGTAAAAGGAAGCTCCTACACCTGGGATTATGTTCGCATCAGCTAAATATCCTAAAACGATCATCCATAATGCATTGCTCTATGTAGTAAGCATAGCGATTATCAATTGTTTAAAGGATGGTGTTTGCCATAGGATAAGTAGAAGAATTGTTGTGAAGATAAGCACTTGCATAGTAGCGTATACATGTTCATTCAACATAAGAGCTATCCTCTACTAGAGTAGGCATTGTTTGATTGTATTTTATGATAAAAGTATCCACATTCAATAGGTTCAAGAAGAGAAAGGCAATACAGAAATACTTTATGATATGTCGTAGGGTTTTGTCTTCTGTGTGGCTTATATGATATAGGATAAGTACAAAGGTACCAAGTAGTATGATTAAAAACCATGAAGAGTACACACGAAGTGGAGTTAATCCATAAGCACTGATATATAAAACCATCTTTAACATAGCTGTACATAATAAAGCGATTGTTTCTACACATAGGATGCGCTTAATACCGTATTGTATTTTTGAATGTGTTTGTTTACTAATAAGGTGCATACATACAAGTACTAGGAGATTGATAGCAGATATGATACAAAGTTGAAAGAATCCTTCTCTAGCAAAATGGGAGAATGAGAAGCTTTCCAAAGACATTGACATATTTTTGATAATATCAGAGGTAGATAGAATTAGAAATATTGTGTATACCATGATTAAGATAACTTCGATTGTCATGGGGACTGTAATCGGGATTATACGTGTTTTATTCATACGTACATCTAGTTCGTTTTTTTCAACTTTGATTACATCTGCTCGTTCACAGTTCATGTTTCCATAGATAAGGGAATATAGGTATGTGAATACGGGGAAGGAAAATATAATATAAATGATTTCTTTTATTAGATTGTTTATATTTGAGAAGAAATAAAGAACAAAGCGTTGAAAGGCAAGGTCTGCCGACAATAGTAAAGGGATAACGACAAGTAATATAGGAACACTGATGATAATTCCGATCAAAATAGCGCCAACATGTTGTAGATGAAGGGCTTCTTTTGATAGTGAAACAAGTTTTTGACATAGCGTTTTTATTCCTTGTAGTGGAACGAAGGTGAAGGCATTTAAAATATCAATAAAGAAATACTGTCCATTTTCATGGATTTGTTTATGAGAAAGTACAAGCAATGTATGCGATAGTACAAGTAAGATAAAACAAACATTGAAGAACTTCAAGAAATAATTATCGAAGATTAGGTTTGGTATACAACAAAGGAAAAGAAAGATGAATGAGGTATACGTTTTGCGAGTGAATGGAAAATAGAGTCTTGCGTAGATAGCACTAAGTATTACGTATAGAATCAGCAATATAGCTTGTGGCTCTTCCATATGAAATGGTTGAAGAAAACGGATACCTAGATAGGAAATAAGGGCAATGGCGCATGCCATAAAGATGTTGTAGTGGGTGTATATGGATACATTGGGTGCATTTAAAAGAGCATCGTGCTCGATACGTTTTTTGTTCATGATAGTTTCTCCTATTTTTTATTCTTCGACATACTCCAATATGTCGGCGGGTTGACAGTCTAGGGCTTTACAGATTGCGTCTAGTGTAGAGAAGCGAATTGCTTTCGCTTTGTTGTTTTTTAGTATGGATAGATTAGCATTCGTGATATCAATCTCTTTTGCAAGATCTCCTGCAGATATCTTTCGTTTTGCCATCATCACATCTAAGTTTATAATAATTGGCATAGCGTTTCCTTATATTGTGAAGTCATTTTCCTGTTTTAACAGGGTGGCTTCACTTATGACATTTTTTACTACTCGCAGGATGAGCGCAATGAATGCAAATGCAATGGATACAAGAAAGAAGGCAATGTAGCCAATGGAAGATATGGCACATACGATTGCAACCCCCATACACAACCAAGAAAGTCTTCTTAAATGACGGGTGTTTTCTTCTTCAAATACGACATCGTTTTGGATGTTCTTTAATAATTTGTGCAATAAAGCAAATATAAAGAATGCAAGAAATAGGCATACATAGCCAGTGATAAGAATAGTATAAAAAGCATTTGGTTTTTGTACATAGTCAACATATGCTTTTGTGAATGGATATCCACCAATACAGAAAATGATTCCGATTATGAAAAATATCTTCACGCATAAAATGGATAATGTTAGTGATTTATCAGAGTTCCACATAGATAAGTCCTCCCTTACAGGTATAATATAACACGCAATATCTTGTTTTGCAATATAAATTTATCGTTTATCAATAAATTTTTGTTTTTGTGTGGTGTGTAAAGGGTGCTTGTAAGATGTAGTGAATATCTCCTGCAGTGCATTCGTAAGAATAATCTTTTATTAAAATGATAAGAGAACCATTAGAATCGTATGAAATGAAGATTATATATGTTTTTTTTGGTAATCATGAAGTATAATGAAAGAAAAAGGCAGGGAAAGTCTATGAAAACAATTGGATTTATTGGATGTGGAAATATGGGCAAAGCAATGGTGGAGGGAATTATGAAGGCAAATCTTGTGGATGGAGACCATATGATTGTCAGTAATACACGCCCAGAGAAACTACAAGAATTGAGTAGCCAGTACGATGATTTCTATATTAGTGATAATGTAAGTGTTGCGAAGAATAGTGACCTTCTGTTTTTGGCAGTGAAACCCTATTTGTATAAAGATGTTATCGATGAAATCAAAGAGTATGTAAAACATGATTCTATCGTAATTGCGATTGCGGCTGGAATTAGTATACAGGATATGTATCATATGTTTGGTAGAACGTGTAAGGTGGTAAGAGCAATGCCGAATACACCTGCAATGGTTGGTGAGGGTATGAGTGCTTTGGCATTTGGTGAACTATTGGATGACGATGATAAAGAAGAAGTTGTTTCTATTTTTGAAAGTTTTGGAAAATGTGCGGAAGTGAAAGAAACTATGATGGAAGCTGTGGCAGTTGTTAGTGGAGCTTCTCCAGCATATTTATTTATGATTATGGAAGCAATGGCGGATGGGGCTGTGCTTGAAGGAATGCCAAGAAATGATGCATATACATTTGCGGCACAGGCAATGCTTGGCTCCGCAAAGATGGTGTTAGAAACAGGAAAGCATCCAGGTGAGTTAAAAGACATGGTGTGTACACCTGGTGGGACAACCATTGAAGCAGTTGCGGTTTTAGAAGCTTGTGGCGTGCGTAGTGCAATCATTGAAGCGATGCGAGCATGTGCAGATAAAAGTAGAGAAATGGGAAAAAAACATAAATAGAAAGTCGATAATGAAAAAAGTTATCGATTTTTTCTATTTGCTGTTGACTCTCACATGGTGTCATACTTTATACTGTAGGTGTGCACAAAACAGGAGGTACCTCAATGTTAAAAATTGGAGATTTTTCTAGGTTGTCTAGAATCAGTATTCGTATGTTGCGTTATTATGATGAATGTGACGTATTAAAACCCGCATGTATAGATGATATGAGTGGGTATCGCTTTTATGAAAATGAACAGTTATATTGGGCATTTCAAATTAACTTCTTAAAAGATAGTGGATTTAGCATTGCCATGATCAAAGAGATATTGGCAAACTTTCATAATGCAAAAGAAATACGTCCATATATTGAAAAACGAATATCCGAATTACAAGATGAAAAAAGTCGCGTAGAAGAAATGATCCAATACTTAAAAAAAGCAGAAAAGCTGCTTGACAAGGAGGATATGTTGATGAAATATGAAGTAGAAATTAAAGATATTAAAGGAACTTACGTCGCTAGTAAACGAGGGATTATTCCAACCTATCATCACGAAGGAATGTTATGGGAAGGTTTGTGTAAAGAATTTGAAGCGAGAAAGATGCAGATTGCTTTTTCAAATGAGAAACCAAGAGCATATTTCTTTGATGAAGGATATAAAGAAAATGAGCCAGATGTTGAGGTTTGTCTAGGTGTGCAGGGAAACTATGAAGATAGTGAAAATGTCAAATTCAAAACATTGAAAACACAAACCTGCGCATGTGTTACCTTTAAGGGAACTTACAATTTGATCTCAGAAGTAAGCTTTGCGATAGCAGCATGGATCAATGAACATGGCTATGAATTAGATGGACCTGATTTCTGTATCTATCATGTAGGTTACAATGATCAAGTAAAAGAAGAAGATTTTGTAACAGAAATTTGTTATCCGATTAAAAAGGGGTAAAGAAAAGACGAGGCGGCTCGTCTTTTCTTATGCTTCCTTGATGATTTCAAGATACTCTTTATCATCTCGTATGAAATCGAGATCTTTGCATTCTAGTAACATATGTTGGATAATTTGTTCGTTAAATTGTTGTGGATGTGCGTTTTCCTTTAGTAAGATTGTATGAAAACAAGGGTTCGTTTCTAAATAGTTTTTCATATTACGCACAGTTTTATCCATATGACGTAAACCATATATGTACTCTTTTAATAAACGCAAAGTATTTTCTCTATCCTTTAAGCGGGCATAAAAAATGTAACATTGAGGATAGAAAGAGGAGGCGATTGGAAAAGTCTTATGTAAGAGTTCCATTGTAGAGAGCAGTGCTTTTGCGTCTTCTTTTTTTTGTTCTTGGAAAGCAAGGTTGATCAAAGAGAACAGGTTCATATATATTTGTGTGCTATCTGCATAAAGTTGTGACTGTAAGAGGTGTATAGCTTTATCGTTTTGGTGTAGTTTTTGATATAAAGAACACTCTATAGAGGTAGTATTTGATAATTTAGGGATACTTTGGATGAGGTCTAAGGATTCTTGTGTGTTGCCTTCTTTCGCAAAATAGGTACTCATTAAAATACAAGCGCCTTGCCGTATGATTAAATCCTTTGATGTAAGGATAGGCGTGATGAGTTGTTTTGCGTAATCCTGAAACTGTTCTGTATACTTTTGGGGTTGTTCACTTTGGTAAAGGTAGATAGTGATGGTACCTATAGAACCAGCAATCTTAAATTTTAGCATTTCACTATTTGGATACATGCGTACGATATTTTTACAATACGCCATTGCGTCTTCAAATGAAGTGGATGAGAATTTTTCTACGATATCTTTCACCAATTCATCTACCTGTTGTAAAGATAGTTCAGGTTCAAAACATAATAATTCATCAATGCTGATTTGAAAGATGCGTGCTAAAATGGGTAATGTAGATATATCGGGTAGGGATTGATTGTTTTCCCATTTGCTGATTGCTGCACTGCTTACATTGCACAGTTGAGCTAATTGCTTTTGGGTGTATTTCTTATGTATCCGTAGTTCGGTGATTTTTTCGCCAATATTTGTATTCATAGGTAAGCTCCTTTTCGTTGGGGTGGGTATACATATATTATAAAGCAGTGGGTGAATAAGACAATGGAGGAGTGGTTTTATTTTCGTGATAAAAATCAACGGTTGGTTGATGTGGGGGTGGTATATAAGGAGAAGGTGATAAAGATTTTTTTTATATTACAGGAAAGAATATAACGAGATGGATGAAACGTAAGAATAGATATAGATTAAGGTTGAATGTAGCAAAAAAACTGTTGCATTTCTGTTAGTTTCGTATTAGAATAGGTAGGTGCCACTAAAAAAAGTGGTATTTTGACATGCGTGGGAGAAGGAGCAACCCTTCAATTCAACCACTGCATAAGACAACATATATATTATAGGAGGTGTGTCTTGTGAGTAAGAAAGTTGCAAAAGTTTGTAAATTACAGTTCCAAGCAGGTGGAGCAAAACCTGGACCAGCATTAGCATCCGCTGGTATTAACATGCCACAGTTTTGTACGGCATTCAATGACGCTACAAAAGACCGTGGAGGAGATGTCGTTCCAGTAATCATTACTGCGTACGAAGACAAAAGTTTTGATTTCGTAATCAAAACAACACCAGCTGCAAACATGATTAAAAAAGCTGCTGGAATCAAAAAAGCTTCAGGGAACCAGAAAGAAATTTGTGGAAAGATTACTGCTGAGCAGTGTCGTGAAATCGCTGAATACAAAATGCCTGACTTAAACGCTAATGATGTAGAAGCTGCTATGCGTATTATCGCTGGTACTGCAAAAAACATGGGTGTTGAAGTTGAAGGTATGGAATAGAAAGGCGAGGTAACGTACAATGGCAAAATTCGGAAAGAAATACAGCGAAGCTGCAAAATTGGTTGACCGCACAAAAGCATATACCATCGCTGAAGCTGTTAAATTAGCAAAAGAAACTAACGTAGCTAAGTTTGATGCATCTGTTGAAGTTAGCTTTAAATTAAATGTAGATCCACGTCATGCGGATCAACAAATTCGTGGAGCTATGGTTCTTCCACATGGAACTGGTAAAACACAAAAAGTTTGTGTTATTACACAGGGGCCTAAAGAACAAGAAGCAAAAGATGCTGGAGCAGATTTTGTTGGTGGAAAAGAATTACTTGACCAGATTGCTAAGGGTTGGTTTGAATTCGATATTATCGTAGCAACTCCAAACATGATGGGTGAATTAGGTAAATTAGGACGTGTTTTAGGACCTAAAGGTTTAATGCCAAACCCTAAAACAGGAACTGTTACTATGGATGTAGCAAAAGCTGTTGAAGATATCAAAAAAGGTAAAGTTGAATACCGTGTT
>JAVWJF010000078.1:0-9866 GCA_036639195.1 Longicatena sp. | reverse complement strand
AATTTATCAATTGTTATCCGATAAAAAAACATGATCATATTTTAATTCCAGCAGGAACAATTCATTGTTCAGGGAGTGAAGCCATGGTATTAGAAATCTCAGCAACACCTTATATCTTCACAATGAAGTTGTGGGATTGGGGAAGAGTTGGTTTGGATGGTTTGCCACGCCCAATCAATGTAGAAAGAGGAGCGGCGTCTATCCAATATGATCGAACAACAAAATGGTGTAAGGATAATTTAATCAATAATATTCAAACATTAAAAGATGATGAAGATGTTAGGGTAGAAAGAACAGGACTACATGAATGGGAATTTATTGAGACAAGAAGATATTGGTTTAAAAAACGTCTTGTGTTCTCCTGTGATGAATCAGTAAACATGTTGAATTTGATTGAAGGAGAAGAAGCACTTATCACGTCTTGTGATGAATCCTTTGAACCATTTATAGTACATTATGCAGAAACATTTATTCTTCCAGAACAAGTGAAGGAATATGCAATTGAACCGTATGGAAAATCATTAGGAAAAGAGATTGCAGTTATTAAGGCTAGTGTAAGAGTGTAGGAGATAGACAATGATAAAAACAGGAATGAATTTAAGTGTAGACTTATCAAAACTTGAATTTGTATATGGAGAAGATATGTTTGGTCCTATTAGCGAAAAGAGAAATTTAGATGCTATTAGAGGAAGCTTAAGTGATCCGAATGTAGAAGGACCAGAAATCGTTTATGCTGTTGCAATGGACGTAGGTAAAAATGAACATAGAGAAGATCTGAAAAAGCGAAACTTATTGTATGGCGCAATGATTTTTGAGAAAGGAATTGTTGGTGAAGAGCCAGTACGTTCGCAAGGACATATTCATGCAGTGTCCCAAAGCTGTAATGCCTCAACCTGTGAGGTATATGAAGTATGGAGTGGTGAAGCCTATATATACATGCAAGAAAGTGCAAGTGATGATGCAGGGAAATGCTATGCAGTGCATGCAAAAAGAGGTGAAGTAGTTATTGTGCCTCCAGGTTGGGTGCATTGTACAATCAATGCGAATCCCGAAGAAGTAATGTTGTTTGGAGCTTGGTGTGTTAGAGATTATGGGTTTGATTATGAAGGGGTAAGAAAACATAAAGGTGTTTCTTACTTTCCAAAGGTTGAAGCTGGATCCATACATTTTGTGAAGAATGCAGAATATAAAAACGGAGAATTGGAGATACGAGAAGCGAGGGCATATCCAGAATTCAATTTATTACCAGGTATACCTATCTATACGCAATATGAGAACAACCCTGATTTGTTTGCGTTCGTAACAGATCCAAAAGGATATGAACAAAAATGGAAGACTTTATTTGAAAAGTGGGGTGATTGAAACATGAAAATAGAAAATAAAACTTGGTATTATTATGGAAATGGAATGGATGACTTTGGCATGCATAACCTTCCACAAGATAATGTATTACCTCAAATCCAAGCAGATGAAGTATTAGCGAGAGTGGATGCAGTTGCTATATGTGCATCGGATATAAAAATGATACATATGGGAAATGAGTATCCATTATTTAAGGATCGTGATTTTCTTAAGGAACCAGCAATTCTAGGACATGAACTTTCATTAACGGTTGTTTCTGTCGGAAAGAATTTGAGTAGTCATATAAAAGAGGGGATGCGCATTGGCGTACAACCCGATGTATATATGGATCAAGTGAGATATTGTATAGGTGTAAATGTACAAGGCGGATTTCAAAAGTATATGATTCTAGGAAAATCTGTATTTTACTCCGATAATGGTATGACTGTGTTTCCAATTGAAAAAGACATAAGTCATGCTAGTATAGCGCAATTAGAACCAAATGCCTGTGTTGAAGCAGCTTATCGACCATTTTCTAGAAAATACTTCCAAAGCGATAAAAAGTTATTTATATATATTGATGAGAATGTTTCATCAGAATTCCTATTCGATATGGACTTACATCATAAAGAAACATTTGCATATGGACCAGTAGAAGTTTTAAAAGATTCCATTATGCAATTCGATAAAGTTTTGGATCTCAATGAATTTAAAAAATTGAATGGAGATATTGATGATTTATTAGTAGTTGGAAATCCGGAAAAAAATACTATGGAAGAGCTCATTCAAATGCTTTCTATTGATAGTGTATTTTGTTGGATGCAAGAAACTCCTCAGGCTATGAATGTGCCTTGTGATATTGCGAAAATACACTATAGTAGAATAAATTTTGTGGGATGTACAAGTCATAAAATGACAGATGCATTTGATGAAATAAAGAATCGTATTGATTTGCTTCCTCATGGTCACTTATTGATTATGGGCGGCGCAGGGGCAATGGGACGTATTCATACACTGCGAGCAATCTTACATCCTGAAGGGCCAGATACTATCGTGGTAAGTGCTAGGGGAAAAGATCGATTACTTACATCAGTAGAAGATTTTCAAGATTTAGCTACAAAGTACCATAAAAAATTATATGCTGTAGCTACTAATGAATCCGATTGGAAAGAGCAGTTAGTAAAGATTGCTCCTGAAGGGTTCGATGATGTTGTAGTATGTGCACCTGGTATTGATCCAGTAGAAAAGGCTGTTCCGTTTTTAAGAGCAGATGGAATGCTTATCTTATTTTCTGGAACAAAATATGGAGCGATAACCCAATTGGCAATATCGCAACACATCATGGAAGAATAAATGCAAGCAGTGGATCCACTGTAGAAGATGAAAAAGCGGTCTTAGAAAATATATATAAAGAACGGATAGACCTAGATAAAAATGTGGTCGCTGTCGCAGGGTTCAATGCAGTAAAAGATGCAATCCTTGCTGTAAGTGAAGGAAAATATGCTGGCAAGGTCATTGTTTATCCACAATTAGATAGGTTACCACTTGTATCCGTAAAAGATATCGAAAAGGTGAATGTTAAATTGGGTGAAGAAGTTAATACATTTGGTTGGAGTTATCAAGTTGAACAAACTCTTATGAATACATTTAAGACAGGAGGTGAAGATAATGAATGATAAAGTTTTACATTTTGGTGGAGGAGCATTGGGAAGAGGGTTAGTTGTGCCTTTGCTATATGAGAGTGGCAAGCAAGTTATTCTAGTTGATACTTGTGAGGAAATGATACTCCAATTAAAGAACACAAAAAGTTATACGGTAGATATTTCAGATGATAGAAAACAGCGTTTTCATGAAATCAAATTAGAAGATGTAATCTCTTCTATCACAGAATATGAAAAACTTATGCAAGTATTACAAGAAGTGGATACAGTGACAACTTCTGTAAGAAGAGAAAATTTGATTTATATTGCGAGAACTTTAGTAGAAGCCTGGGGAACATATGATTGTAAATCAAAGTGTGTTATTTGCTGCGAGAATGTGGAAAATGTTGGATCCTATTTCAAGAAGCTATTATCTGAAGCAACTTCCTGTGCAATAGAAAAAGCAAACATACAAGAAATACAATGTCCAGATACAATTGTAGATCGCATCTGTGCTACTTCTGGAGAAAATGCAATGCAAATCACGAGTGAGTTATTTCACGAATGTTGTGTGGACAAAAACACCCTAGAGAACACAAATATAAAGTATATAACGAGTGTAGACAATATAGAAGGTCATTTCTATAGAAAGCGATATCTACTGAATGCATATGCAGATTCCATATCTTTCCTAGCAAAAGAAAAAGGATTAAGTTTCCTATATGAGGCTGCTCAAAGTAACAAAATCAATGAATTGGTATCACCATATATTACTTTATTATTTACATTGTTAGACAAACGTTATAGTATTTGTGAGGAAGAATCAAAAGAATGGTTTGCTACGTATAAAAATCGTTTATCCAATCAAGAAATACCTAGAGAATTATCTACGGTTGCCCGCAATCTATGGGCAAAGTTGACTTTAGATGAAAGATTTGTATCACCGCTCATCGAACTAAAAAAACTTGGAATCGATGTCACACAGGGACTGCAATTCGTTGCAAAATTGATTGAGAGTGAACGCAATGGTGAAGATTATACATCCTTTTGGCAAAACAGTCTTGCAAAATTAAAACAATGTTGGGGTGTGAATGATTATGGGAAACAGTTATATCAGGAATTGTTCAATCTAAAACTTAATGAAAGTGAGAATACGTTATGAGAAACTTCGAATCTCTAAAAATAATTACAACAGATACAATAAAAAACAAAAGTGAACTCTTTCATTTTCTAGCAGAATATATGGTGTCTCAAAACCTAATTGAAAATGAATATTTGAATGAATTTGAAGAAGGTCTTTGGGAGCGTGAAAATCTATCTGTAACTGGTGTTGGGTATCAAGTTGCGATTCCACACATTCAAAAAGATTTTATAAAAGAACCTACATTGGTATTTGTAAAGTTGAAAAGTGATATTGAATACGAAAGTATAGAAGGAAATAGCGCACGTTTGGTTTTTATGATTGCTGTTCCTAATGAAGCCAGTTCCATTCATTTAGCTTATCTTGCAGAGTTAAGTAGAAGACTGATGGATGAAGATTTTAGAAATGCTTTAATGGAAAATGATAACATTGAGAAACTGCATGAAATTCTTACAATACATAATAAGGAGGAGAAACCAATGCAGAATGAACATAATAAAAAAGAAAAAATACTAGCGGTAACCGCTTGTCCTACAGGAATTGCTCATACATATATGGCAGCAGAAAATATCGAGAAGGCTGCAAAAGAAATGGGATATGATGTAAAGGTTGAAACAAATGGTTCTAGCGGTGTAGAAAATGAGTTAACTGCAAAAGAGATTGAGGAAGCGAGTGCAATTGTAGTTGCGGCTGATACAAAAGTACAAATGCAACGTTTCAATGGAAAAAAGGTTTATAAGACATCTGTATCTAATGGGATAAAAAATCCTCATCAAGCGATTCAAGATGCATTATCTTCATCCGTATTCCAATGTGAAGAAAATGAAGTAACTGCAGGAAGTAATCAGTCACATGGAATCTATGCAAATTTGATGAGTGGTGTTTCCAACATGCTTCCTTTGGTTGTTGGTGGAGGGATCCTAATTGCAATTTCCTTTATTTGGGGAATTAATTCTGCGGATCCTAATGGTGAACAGTTCAATCAAATTGCTGCTTGGATTAAACAAGTCGGAGATGCAGCATTTGGTTTAATGCTTCCAATTTTAGCTGGTTATATTTCATATAGTATTGCTGATCGTCCAGGTCTTGCACCAGGTCTTGTTGGGGGTGTACTTGCTTCAACAGGAGGTAGCGGTTTTCTAGGCGCATTGATTGCAGGTTTTCTAGCAGGATATGTTGTACAAGGATTAAAAAAGTTACTGAAACCATTGCCTAAATCATTAGAAGGTATCAAACCAGTTTTACTTTATCCACTCATCAGTATCTTTGTTGTAGGTATGATTGTAGTTATTGTATTGAATCCAGTTATGAAAGAAGTAAATATTCTGATTACAAATTTCTTAAATAATCTTGGAGGTACGAATAGAATATTACTTGGTTTAGTATTAGGTATGATGATGGCTGCCGATTTAGGTGGTCCTATCAATAAAGCAGCATATGCATTTAGTATTGCGATGTTACAAACAGGAAATATCGAAATCATGGGAGCAGTTATGACGAGTGGAATGGTTCCAGCAGTTGGTGTAGCATTAGCAACAAACTTATTCAAAAGGAAATTTACAGCTGAACAAAGGGATGCAGCCAAAGCAAATTATGTAATGGGTTTATCTTTCATTTGTGAAGGGGCTATCCCGTATGCAGCAGCAGATCCAAAAGTAATCATTCCATCTATTATCACTGGAGCAGGTATAACTGGTGCATTATCTATGTTGTTCCATGTAGGAGTTCCAGCCCCACATGGTGGAGTCTTTGTATTACCAGTAGTTGAAAATGTATTGTTCTTCTGTCTTGTTGTAATCATCGGAACAATTATCACAGCACTTATGATTGGATTACTAAAAAAAGATATTCAAAACTAAAATTATACAAAACTCTTCTAGGAATAAAAAAATGGGCTTTCATAACTAGATTATAATGATATAATATAGTGAGAAAGGGGAGGTGTAGAAATGAAGAAGTATAAACTAGAAACTGGGAGTGGGGTGGCTCCATTATATGCTCAACTTAAGGAAGTATTATTAAAAGAAATAAAAGCTGGAGTATATAAAAGGAATGATACAATCCCTACAGAACAAGAACTTCAGGATATGTTTGATGTTAGCCGAATGACGGTACGTCTTGCTGTAAATGAATTAGCATCTGAAGGATATGTTGTTCGTGAGCGAGCAAAAGGAACACGTGTCATTTATCCAAAAATCGTGGAAAATTTAAATGCTATATCCCATTTCAATAAAGAGATGCAGGACAAAGGTATAGATTTTGTTATAAAGACGATTGATGTATCCGTCACCAAAGCTGATGAAAGTGTTGCGGAGGCATTAGAAATTCCTGTGAAATCAAATGTTTTCTGTGTACATAGGGTTTACTATGTAGAAGATGAACCATTATGTTCTATATTTACTTATCTTCCTTCAAGGATTAATATATCCGTTGAAGAAGAAATCTATCGTGGGTCTTTATATGAATATCTTGAAAAAGAAAAAGGAATTACAGTAACAAAAGCATATGAGGATATCGAAGCAGGAAATATACATAAACCAATATGTAAAGAATTAAAGCTTGCGGAAGGTAGTACAGTCCTCATCAGGAATAGGAAATCATTTGACCAAAATGATAACCATGTTGAATTTACTAGATCTTATTATCGTCCTGAAAAATACAAATACTCATTAGTATTTGGGAAAAATAGCGAACGATAACTAATTGTTTATGTTTAAAATATTTATAGCAAAGAATATCTATAAATGAACAAAAAACACCGAGGGAGATCGGTGTTTTTCTACTACATTATATTTATAATTGAAAGGGAGAAAAGTATGATTTATTTGGGGGATTATCATACCAAGCAAGTCTTATTATCACTTGCTTGTCTAAATTATACCCAAAAGCTATGGTTTTATAACGTTAAAAATGTGGAAAATTATGTTTTTTTCCAATATAGTGATGGATTCTATTTCATTGTTGGATGTTCCACTTATGAAATCGAGGTATTCAACTCGAATGTTTGCGTCTGATTTATTTTAGTATTTGTTCTTTACATAATTTTTCAATGGAAAAGGTGAATCTGATCTTCGATATTCAATATCATTTTCCCTGAGAAACTCTTCAAGTTTATTTTTATCTTGGATATCGATAACAGCAACTTTGACTTTACCACTACATTTGAAGAATATATAATTTTTTGAAATTATAAGATTATCAAATGTACAAAAATCATTTTTATTTATTGATACTTTAGCATCTTTGAATTGAAGTGAATTTATCCTTTTAAGAATACTTACGCATTTGGCAAAGAATAAAATGTTTAATGCAAAAAATACTACTGTAAACCATATGCCTAATCATAAGATTACGATCAGAAAAATTATTTGTAAGGCTATCATATATGATAGGTGAATAAAGATATAGGACTGCGATGATAGATAATACAGGAATAGGCACTAACCTTAAATAGTTTTTATAAAAAAATAATATATTTTTTCTTTGATAAATGCATTTGATTTCAATGAAATTTTCATCCATAATTGTTCTCCATTTTTCTAAATAATATACTATTTATATTATTTAGTCTAGTGTTTATGAAAAGCTACACTATAACGAAAACGGAATTTGATGATGTACGAGAATGTTGGATTTATTTCAGTTATTTAAATTTTCAGTTAGAGTTCATATTTTCACTACTTTGTAATTGCTCTTCTTGTGCAAAGATTTCTATTAGTTTTTACTCGCTATCATGCAAATAAATACATTGGATATCCAATGAAACTTGAAGATAAACTATTTGTAATAGATAACAAAAAAATGCACCGAGGGAGATCGGTGCATTTTTTAACTACATTATATTTTTATAATTGAAAGGGAGAAAAGTATGATTTATTTGGGGGATTATCATACCAAGCAAGTCTTATTATCACTTGCTTGTCTAAATTATACCCGAAAGCTGTGGTTTTATAATGTCTAAACTGTGGAAAATTATGTGTTTTTCATTATTTTATCACAATATTTCAATTTTACGGTTTAAGGTTTACCAAGAAAGGTCTATTCTCACCATGTTAGTGATGTTTGTTTGGTGCAACTTGATAATGAGATTTCCTTCTTTGCTTTACGGATATATCGTTTGGATATATGTACCATAAGTATACTATATTTTTATTACATGAACCATTTTTCTACTAGGGAATAGTATGGTGAGGGGGATAGATTGAATAAGAATGAACTGATGATTGGACTTGCCTTATCGGGTGGGGGAATGCGAGCAGCTGTATATCATTTAGGGGTGTTGAAGTATCTGGCAGAGCAACACTTATTAGGGAGTGTTGCTCATATTTCAACAGTTTCAGGTGCCAGTATATGTATGGGACTTATCTATGGTTGTAACGATAATACATGGCCAGATGATAAGACCTTTTTGAAGAAAGTGTTGCCCAAGGTAAAAATGTATATCACGGAAAAAGATATTCAATGGACAGCACTTTTTCGTTTGATTGTAAGTCCTTATTATTGGGATAAGAAAGTTAATTTATTAGGGAATGTGATGGAAAAACGATGGCATATTCAAGGTTGTTTGCATAGCATTGCTTCACATCCACTGTGGACTATTAATACCACTTGTTTTGAAACAGGAAAAGATTTTCGAATCTCAAGTGTGAAAATGGGACAAACGGATGGTGCTCATGTGAAGAATCCTCATATTCGTATTTCTCATGCAATGGCAGCAAGTGCGGGATTTCCTGTACTGATTGGTCCATATAAATTAAAGACGAAGGATTATACGTGGTGCGATAAAACAGGTACGATTACTATTAAACCTAGGGATGAGATACTGCATCTATGGGATGGAGGAGTCTACGATAATATGGGACTGGATCCATTGTTTAGAATGCGCGGAGAGGACTCTTTAATACGTCCTGTGAACTATTTGATTGTAAGTAATGCATCTACTGGTATTTCTCATAAAACACGTACAATGAGCTTTTCTATTAGCAATTTAAAACGATTGCTAGATATTAATATGAACCAAGTGAATACATTACGTAGTACAAGTATCAAAGATATGTTTAGAGAACAACACAATGGAGTGTATTTAGATATAGGAACACGGGTTGTTGATATAGTAAAACGTAGTAAATTATCCGATGAAGAAAGTAAACGAATTGTACAATCTGCGTTGAGTGATGAACAGGTTAACTTTGTTAAAGATTATAAGACATCTTTGGAAAGAGTTCCTGTGAAGGATTTTGATTGTATTTTAAAACATGGGTATGAAACAGCAGCATGTACATTTCATTGTCTAGGTCATTTTGTATAAAGTATGTGCGAAAATACTAACACATTTGCCTACTCTCGCATAAGATAGATTGAAACAAGAGCATGGAATTGAAACGAAAGGGGAAATATTATGTTCCAAAATCAATGCGAGAAAGAGTTTGATAATCTTGATTTTGATTGCCGTCCTTTAGAAGAGTGCGATGTATATGATGAAGAAGATTTTACATGTGGTGAACAGTGTGGGTGTTCATGTGGGTGTAATTGTGAACCGTTGATTGGACCTACTGGACCTATGGGACCACAAGGTCCAAGAGGAATACAGGGACCTAGAGGATTACAAGGACAACAAGGTAGAGAAGGAATCGAAGGAGCACGAGGACCACAAGGTGTTACAGGAGCACAAGGAGAGCCAGGAATTCAAGGCGCAACTGGTGCAACTGGACCAAGAGGGGAAAAGGGAGCTACTGGGGCAACAG
>JAVWJF010000077.1:0-9913 GCA_036639195.1 Longicatena sp. | reverse complement strand
ATTATACCAAAAAACACGTCATACTCTTATGAGTTTGACGCGTTTTTTATGTTATGGCTGTTTCTTATTCGTTGCAGCCTCTTTTTGCGCAAATGAAACAAAAAACATATCATGCAAAACTGCAGATAGTATATGCATATTATGAAGAGAGGCTAAACTTAATATGGGGTTAGCCTTGCGATAGAGCAATTTACTTTGTTTGTTGTTTTAAAATTTTAAAGAAATAGAACAAGCCAATACAAATAAGAATGTGTCCAATTCCTGCAATTCCACTGATTGCACTATTCATCCCAGATGCCAATGTGATATTCAAAACTTGAGGAATACCACGTGCAAATAGCATGACAATTGCGATTAGTAATCCTATATTATAAATATATAGAAATCTAAGGAAATTCTTTTGTGTACTCAATGCGAATAATTTCTCAAGAATTAGTACTACTAAAAAGAACATCATACCTAGCATAAATGCATGCGTATGTACTACTCCTAGAGAAGTAACTCCATCAAAGCCCTGTAGTTTCGTAAATTCTCTAAAAAATACTCCACCAGCCATTCCAAGGACTGCATAAAAAGCAGATAGTTTATATAATTTGTTCATTTGTATCCTCCTCGTATAAAAATATCCTATCATATCTTAATAAGGAAGTAGAGTGATTTGCTCATAGAAAAAACAGCCCTTAGAGCTGTTCATCTAATTTCTGTTTAGCTTTTTGTTCGAACTTTTCTTTCAGTACTACGAAACGATCATGACTTGCTTTCCCAATGATATCCTTTTCATATTCAGCAATGATTTCAAAAGATATTTTTTTACGATCTACCGCAGTAACGGTAGCACTCACGCGTACTTTCATACCAACAGGAGTGGCAGCGTCATGTGTGGAGTTGATCATAACACCAACAGAAGTTTCTCCTTCTTCCATAAATGGCTCTAAGCATTTTACAGCCGTATTCTCCATACATGCAATCATCATTGGAGTTGCATATACATTTACAATTCCACTTCCTACATTTGCGGCTATCATACGTTCTTCTACCACGATTTCTTGGGTATATGTTGTGTTTAAAGTTATTTCTTTCATAAGCACCTTCCTTATCTTTTGGTATTATAGCATACTTCAAAAAACTTGTGCCATACTAATGTTAAATATGGAGGTATAGAATACATGTTTATATATGAAGATAAGCTTCCAGTGGAAGTGCATATCACAAGACCTAACGCGCAGTATTATTTATTGCTTGACCACCAATTACAAGGATGCAAATCAGGCTTAGAGCAAGCCCTTGTATATATTCGACAATCGTTTATGATTCATAACGAAGAGTTTCATGATGTATATATGCAACTTGGTGCAAAATTGTTGAATGATATGGAAGTGCTATCGGATGTAATTCATCAAATGCATGGAGAAGACGATCGTTATTATGATGAATCAAATGATGATACTCCAGTATTTGAATTCATTTTGCCATGTGGTGAAACGGAAAAAGAAAAACCTATTGAACATCACGTAAACAACGATTTAACCGCATCTGTATTACGTGATATGGAATTTGAACATACTCGTGTTCATCAATATGAACAACTCATTGAATTTATACAAGATGAAGGTGCACAAAAAGTGTTTTGTTATTTAAAAGAAAATGCACAAAAATCATTACAAACATTAAAGAATTTAATGACCATTCTAACTACACATACAGAAACTAAAGATTTCGGATTGGATGGACATAATGCATTTGATTTAGATACATCTAATTATTTTGATAAACCGAATCCGACCTTTATAAATCCAAACGATATAATAGAAATAGATGAATAAATTCATTTCCCGGGAAACATTACAAGTCACATTGCATAGGCAAATGTGGCTTTTTCTTGTATAATAAGAAAGGTGATAAAATTGAACAAAACTCTCTTTATAAATGAAGAAGCTTTTCAATCCGCAAGAAGTCGAGGATTACGCAAATTGCGTGTACAACTTCTTTTTCTTCTTGTCTTTTTGATTGTGTTCTTTGGCGTAGGATTCCTTACGATAAAGACAATCTTTCAGGAACAAGAAGTCCTTGTACAATATTGCGCACAAAGCGGGATAGAAGTATTGTTATGGGTCATTGCTATTCTGTTTTTGTGGAAAGAAACAAAAATAGGAAGATTGTTATTTACATTGGTGAGTATATTTAGTTTGTATGGACTATACTCGATTGTGATGTTTTACCAATATGATGCAAAAGATTTGTATGAACACACAATAAGAATTTTGTTCACAATCTTATATATATGTAAATGTATTACGTTCCTTATGTACACATATCGCTTATATCAAAAACCCATTGCTTATGTGTGGGAGCGTTATGAAACAACAGGTCAATCCGCAGAAGAAGAGGATCGAGCATTGATACAAAAGTTGTTTGCGGAAAATGATGACTATGAAGTACGCAAGCAATCGCAACAGAAAATTAAAGGAAGAGCTCTTCGTACGTTGAAATGGAATGCGATCCTTTTAATAGCTTGCATTTATGGGGGATTGATCCTAATCTTTATGGGACTATTTCTTTTAAGGCTTTATGTATCGAGTGATGGAAAAGGGATTGATTATGTACAACGTTATATGTTGTTTGCGTCGTTGTATAGTGCACTTATTTGGTCACTTCCTGCGATTGCGATGTTCTTGTATAAGCGGTGGACATATTATACGTTTATAGTTGCGTGGATACTAGAACTTATACGATTTTCAACATCACTATCTAATACAATAGATATGTTTATGACACAACATTATGGATGGCCTTCTATTATCACAATATGCCTACTAGAAGTCATTCGTTATACTGTGTTTGCACGATTTACAATCTCATTTATAAAAGATCCATTTATACAGGCGTATTGGAAAAACAAAAATAAGTAAAGCTATGATTTATATGGAAAGACATGCTATACTAATATCATAAAGAATATGGAGGATTGAACATGGAATTAAATAAATATATTGATCACACATTATTAAAGGCAGATGCTGTCTATGATAAAATCAAAGTATTATGTGAAGAAGCAAAAGAATATGATTTCGCAAGTGTTTGCGTGAATGGTTGTTGGGTTAAGACTTGTGCTGATTTATTAAAGGGAAGCAATGTTATGGTTTGTACTGTCATTGGGTTTCCACTGGGAGCAATGACTACAGCAGCAAAAGCATTTGAAACAAAAGATGCGATTGCAAATGGAGCAAGCGAAATTGATATGGTCTTAAATATTGGGGCTATGAAAGCTGGAAATTATGATTTAGTTAAAGAAGACATAGCAGCAGTTGTAAAAGCGGCAGATGGACATTGTGTAAAAGTGATTTTAGAAAACTGTTTACTTACAAAAGAAGAAATCGTTAAGGCATGTCAATTATGTATGGAAGCTGGAGCGACTTTTGTGAAAACTTCTACAGGATTTAGTACGAGTGGCGCAACTCCAGAAGATGTGAAATTGATGAAGGACACTGTGAAAGGTGTTTGTAAAGTAAAAGCCGCTGGTGGTGTTCGCTGTTATGAAGATATGGAAAAGATGGTAGAAGCTGGTGCAGATCGTATCGGAACAAGTGCTGGTGTAGCGCTTATGCAGAACAAAACAAACGAATCAGATTATTAAAATTAGGAGCACTTGTAGCTATATAAACAGGTGCTTTTTTTAAGGAATAAAAAGAAATAAAAAAATGTGAATTTTCTTGAAAAATAATATTGCCAAATCAGATTTATTATGATATCATAATTAAGCACTTAAGAAATGCCTGAATAGCTCAGTCGGTAGAGCATCCGGCTGTTAACCGGCAGGTCACAAGTTCGAGTCTTGTTTCAGGCGCCATTTAGTGTAATAAACAAACTATCAATGATGGTTTGTTTTTTTTTGTTTCATGAACTATTATGTTATGCATCTATAGTGCATAGTGCTCAGTCTTTTGGTTTAAGTAAAGATGATGATAAAGTGATTTCAAAAGATATGAAAAGGGCATATACAAAATTATGCAACTAAGCTTTTTGGATTATTATTGTAAGTAAAGAACGATTACTTAGCACCACATGTCTATACCTTTCCTTTGTTATTGAAAGAATGACTTACATATCGTATACACTTTTTCATAAAAACACAATTCTATGAAGGTTTAGAAATGAATAGAGAAGAATATAATTTATAAAGATTTGAAGTTGAAAACATTAAGAAGGAATGGGGCATACATCATCAAAGTTAAGTTAAGGTATATCGTTCATATGTTAGTTATCCTTTATTTATTTGGTACCCGTGAAATTTCTATGAGAGATTGTAAACTTTGATAAGATTTGTTCGTGTTTTGTTAAATATTACCATTTGTTCTTATGATGCTTTTATGATTATGAATTTTGATGTATAATTAAAAGGATATGAAAGGGGAGAATTAAATGAAAATTAAAAAATTACTCGTAATGGTAACAGCATTATCTTTATTTGCTACATTAAGTACAGGTTCGTATTTGATACATGCAGAAGATGATGATACAAGTAATGGATATACAGAAAGTGGAGAAGAAGATCAAGAACTAGTGCCAGATTATGACACAAGTGGATATGAGGCTTGGATGCCAGACTATAACCCTAGAGCTCGTGAAATGTATGGTGGTTATAACCGTCTAGGAAACTTTATTATCTGTGGAAATACGACTGGAGAAATTCGTTATGCTTCTGCGATACAAGTTGCATGGGAGACCTATAATGGTTTACCAACAACTCAGTATTTCGTTGTGAATGGTCAATTAGTAAAAAAGACAACCAGTTTAACAGTCAGAGAATACGCAAATGTTAGTGGCACATTTACATTGAAACGTAATTGTACAGAATTTAAAGCCCCTATCGCAAATAGTAAGTTTAAAACTGGTAAAACATTGCCAGCGGGTACTTATCAAGTAAAAAAAGAAGCGTTAGAATTTTTAGAATTAGTAAAGCCAGACGGTAGTACTGCTTGGGTATCTCCACAATATGGGGATGATGGCAATTATTACTATAGTAGTAATCAAGGAACGTTTGTTGATTCTCCATCTTCTTTAAGTGTAAACTCAGTAAACGGGGTTTCTATTAAACAAAGAATTATGCCAATTAGAGAAGATAAGCGAACAGGGATTGTGATGAAACCACAATATGTAACGATACATAATACCGCTAGTACAGGATACGGTGCTAATGCGGCAGCTCACGCGAATTTACAAATTAACGATAGTAGAACATGGATATCATGGCATTATACAGTCGATAATAATGAAATATATCAAAGCATGCCTATGAATGAAGTTGGCTATCATGCAGGTGATGGACAAATGATGGGAAATGCAGCAACGATAGGGATTGAAATTTGTGAAAATTCAGATGGGAATTATGCAAAAGCTGAGAAAAATGCGGCTTATCTAACAGCACAATTGCTATATGAAAATGGACTTCCTTCTGATGCTGTAAGAATGCACAAGGATTGGTCAGGTAAAAAATGTGCTCACAATATTATTGAAGGAACAAAAGGTACCATGGGCTGGAGTGCATTTTTGAATTTAGTGAAACAAGAGTATGAGCGATTGGTATTAGAAAATAGTGTAAATACTTCAATTCCAGAAAATTTTCAAGCTATGATGACAAACAGTGGAACCAAATTTGAAAGCGGATTTGTTGGGGGATTGGATTTGAATACATCCCTACAAAGTCTTGTAGATAAATTGAAAGCAGCAGACAATGGCGTAGAAATTTCCGTAACAAAATCAGCTAAATCTGTTTCTTTGGATAGTAAAATTGCGACTGGTCAATTAGTGAATGTAAGTAAAGGACAAGAAAGCTTTAAATTCATGATGGTAGTTAACGGTGATACGAACGGAGACGGTAAAATATCCTCACTTGATTATGCATATGTAAAAAATGAAATTCTAAGAGTGAGTTCGTTAAGTGGGGCAGCAAAAAAAGCTGGAGACGTGAATCGTGATGGTCGAATATCATCTTTAGATTATGCATTTATAAAAAATCATATTTTAAATATAAGCCCAATAAAACAATAAGTTAAGGAGATACAAATTTGAAAAAAGTCAAAATATCATTGTTGGTAGTTATCGGCATGTTCCTGTGTTTCCTTTACCAAGGTAATCTTCATGCCCAAGAACAAGTAATAAAAGATAAAAAAAATGAAGAAGAAATATCAAATGAAGAAATAGATACGACATTCGCAGTAATCGAAGAAGATGGTAGTATTACGTTTCATGAATCTCCATTTGAAACTTATGAACCAGATTACTATGAGGTCGTTAGAGAAATCGGTACTAAAGAAGATGTAGTGGGTGAATATGATACAAAAGAGGAAGCACAAAAAGATGTAGATACAAAAAAGAAAGCACGTAGTGTAGGAGATTATAGTGTTCGTGATGCGTATAATACCCGTGCTGGGACATATAGTGTTGCTCATTTGAAAGGAACATTTTACTATAACAACCTTGTGACAGGATTACAGGATATATTTGCAGGAGGTTCCGCATCAGATGCTGCATATTTATCAACAAATGCAAATGGTACAGTGAGAGTGAAAGTTGCTAATACAGTATTGGATGTTCCTGCAGCAAATGTTAGCTTGGTAGAATATACGAGTTCCACACCGACGAGTCATTATATTGTAACAAATGGGCGATTGATGCATGTTTATTATTATGATAATATGGCAGCTTCCGCATCAAACTGGATTGGTTATCAACCTTCTTATCTAAATGCGAATACAAAGTACTATAGCTATGACGGAAATTATTTTTACACGAGTTATACTAAAATGATTGATGATTATCGTAGTGGTGTTACAACAAATGCGATAAATGCTAGACTTCCATATTACAATTATTACGAATACTTATCGCATCGATCTATTTCAAATTTTACAGCAGCGGATTTGAATAATTATTTTATTAGTAAAAAAGGTTCAGGACTTACCTCAGCGATGAGGAACCAAGGACAAGCATTCATCAACGCGCAAAACAAATATGGAGTGAATGCGTCTTTGATGTATGGAACAGCAATTAATGAGAGTGGTTGGGGAACAAGTGATTATTCCCTTGACCGTAATAATTTGTTTGGTCATAATGCTGTTGATAGTAATCCAGATTTAGCAACGCACTATGCAACGTTAGAAGATTGTATAAAAGCACATGCATTCTCATATATTTCTTCAGGATATTTAAATCCTGCAGATTATCGTTATCGAGGGCCTCATCTAGGAAATAAATATGCGGGAGTAAGTTCGAAGTATGCTTCAGACCCGTATACTGGGGAAAAGAAAGCATATTTCAGTTATGAAATAAATGAGTACACAAATAAAAATGATTATAATAAATATACGATAGGTGTAACAAATGAACATGCTTACGTGTATAATTCTACTTCATCAAGTAAGAAAGCTTTATATTCAACAGGAACAAATAGGAATCAAGCATTAGCAAACTTTCCAATGATTATACTAGGGAAGGAAACTGGAGCAGATGGAGCTCAATATTACAAAATCCAATCTGATACTCCTCTTAATAGTGCGAGAACCGAAGTTGTGGCAAATGGAGAATATGATTATTCAAGGGATTACGGGTATATATTAGCATCAAAGGTTTCTATATGTAATTCAGGCAGTAGGGTTTTATCAAGTTTAGGATTACTTACTTCTGGAGACACAGTAAGTGGTTTTACAGTAGGTACAGATATTTCAACGATTGCTTCCAAGATAAATGCGAATAGTGCAGGAGCTTTTGTGTCTATAAAGAACGGATCTGGACAAACAATTACCTCTGGAAAGGTAGGAACAGGGATGAAACTCACTATCAAAGAGGATGAAGAAACTCAAACATATGATATTTTGGTACGAGGAGATGTAAATGGAGATGGAAAAATATCCTCTCTGGATTATGCATCTATAAAAAACCATATTTTAAAGATAAAATCTATCCAAGGGATATATAATACAGCATCTGATGTTAATCGAGATGGTAAAATATCCTCATTAGATTATGCATTGGTTAAAAATGCGATATTAAATATCTCGAATATTGCACAATAGAAAGGGAAATATAAAATGAAAAAGACAGGGAATAAAATTTTAGCTTTTGTAGCATCTGTTTCATTATTAGTAGGAACACAAGGAGTAACTATCATCGATGCCGCTTCTGTAGCGCCAGGAGGTGGCTTTTCAGCAAGCTTCTCATGTGGAGTATATGAGGGCAGTGTAGTAGCTTCAGCAAGCAACGCAACACTTCAAAGTGCTGGAAACTGGTGTGATCGTGGAGGTAGTGTAAGTGCAACTGCAACTGCTGGATCATCGGGAAACGCATCTATTTCATTTACGGCTGGAGATTTAACAAATACATCCTCCATGACAGAAGTTCCTGCTGGAACATATCTTGGTGGTAACAGTGTTTCTATCGTAGCACCTTCTAATGGTGGCAATACAAGTGGTGGCGGTAATACTAGTGGTGGTGGAAATACTACGAATACTCCAACTGAAGAAAAAGAAGATACACGTTCTAAAAATGCGAATTTATCTGCGTTAACAATTTCTGAGGGTAAACTTAGCCCAGATTTCAGTGCGGATGTTACAGAATATAGCGTATCTTTAGCTGCCACTGTAACAAGTATCAAAGTGGACGCAAAAGCAGCTGATTCCAAAGCAACTGTTACTGGTGCTGGAGATGTTGAAGTAAAACCTGGAGAGAATAAAATCACAGTTACTGTAACTGCAGAAAATGGTAGTACAAAAGCTTATGTGATTACAGCTACAGTAGATGAAAAACCTTTAATCTTTATGAACTATAATAAGTTAAAACTAGGAGTTGTAAGAAATATAGATGCAGTTACTGCCCCTGACGGATTTGAAAAGACTACTATCAAAATGAATGGAAAAGATGTTACGGCTTGGACAAACAAAGCAATGAATACAACTATCATTTACCTAGTCGATGAAAAAACCAGTGAAAAGAATTTCTATGTATATGATACAGCTAAAAAAGCGGTATCTACTGTTTTCAAACCAACCGCAATCTTGGGACAAAATGTATTTATTATTGATGTAGAAGAAGATTTACAGAAACAAGAAGGTCTAACTTATAAAAAAGTCAAAGTAGATACTGTTGAACTTATGGGATGGGAATTTAATGATAAAACATTAAAGAACTACGCGTTAATCTATGTAATGGATGGCAATGGTAAAAAAGTATATTACCAATATGAAAAAACACAAAATACTTTACAACTATACTCTGGTGCAGCACCAGTAAGTAAAGCAACCTATGAAGATATGGCAAAAGATTTGGATAGTGCCAATTTAATGAGAAATATTTTTATCGGTGTTAGTGTATTATTGGCAATTACAACCGCTGCAGGTTTTGTTCTTGCGATGAAGAATAAAAAAGGAAGCGTTCAAAAATAAGAAAAGAAATAGCACATTTGATTTAATTGGTTCTTTAACATTTGGTGTTGGTGGATGAAAAACGATACAAATTAAGGCTTAAGCGGAGATGGTTGAAAAATCATCTCTTTTTCATTGTCTTAATTTAACCATAGTATTCGCAATAAGTAAAATTCTAATTTTAAAGTGAGTAAAGGAGCGATAACCAAAAGCTATTCGTTTTATAACTTTGATAAGATTATTAGTACCTTCAATGATACCGTTTGAGTATTTATATTTTAATGAATTACAAATATGTATTTTATGCTCTTTCAGAGTATGTATAGAAGTTTTCATATAGTCAGAAATAGAATCATCCACATGATTAATTGAATCCTCAAAGGATTTTATATCTCTGCTTTTTATCGATGATATTATTTTTTGATAAAGATAATAAGACTCATAAAAGGACTTATCAAGATTTATGAGATAGTCAACGATATCAATTTCACGCATCC
>JAVWJF010000076.1:0-9936 GCA_036639195.1 Longicatena sp. | reverse complement strand
TATCAAGTGTACAAGAATATCATACAAGAGTGTGTAATTTCATTTGAAGAGCTTGGCAAATAAGTAGTGAATCAACTTTGTCGTTTTTGGTATCAGGATTTAAAACCTTACGTAACTGAGCCGTGCGGTAAGGATTGATGATGCCGCAATTGAAATCTCTAGAGGAAAAATAACTGCTTAAATTATTTGCGTAGTGAGCAGTAGATTCAAAACCAATTAAGATTTCAGATTTCTCAAATTGAGAAAGGATAGATTCTAGTTCTTTAAAACTAGAGTAGTCATTCTTAACTAAGAATGGAGAGTAAAGTACTTCACCATAATCTGTGGTGATAGCACAGTAGTGATTGTGTTTGGCAATATCGATGCCTACATAGATCATAAAAAAGACCACCTTTCATTGGACACAGTGATACAAATCCATTGGTGATCTATTCTAATACTCTTGCTAGATATAAAAGTTCTACGACTTATCCAACCAATCAAAAATTAAATAGGCCAATGGCAATAGTCTCCTTGCAGTAGTTAAACTACACAAAATATAGAGAGTACACGTGTCTATTTAATAATAAATCAAAAAGATAGAAAGGAGAAGTATGATATCTGTATCAAGTGTACAAGAATATCATACAAGAAATATTATGACACAGAAAACATTTATGATGTTAAAACCAGATGCTTTTGCTTCTAATAATGCACAATCCGTACTCAATGATTTAGAAAAAGCAGGACTACATATTGTAAGGGGACAAAAACTAGAAGTTAATATGGAAATTATGAAGACTTTGATGGAACACTATTCTGGTGTGATCGATTCTATGGATAAGGGATTTAATTTCCCAGGAAAAATGTTTAATTCGTTTTATTATGAGGGACCACATCATATTATGCCAATGGAAATTGCATATGATGGAAGTGAGGATATCATCGAATATAGTAGAGCGCTTGTGGGAAAAACAAATCCACAAGATGCTGCAGAAGGAACGATTCGCCATTTATATAGTGATGATAACTATGATAAGGCAACTGCAGGAGTACGTCTAGTAAACAATGTTATACATGCCTCTGATTCCCATGAGAGTGCACAAAGAGAATTAGAAATTTGGGAAGCTTATTTGAAATAAGGATGTATATGAAAAGAACTAGCGATTTTGCTAGTTCTTTCTTATCTTATTTGTTGGATACCCATTTACCATAAATTCCACAAGGTAATACCGTGTTTGATTTTGTAATAGGAAGTCCAATTTCACCTGCAACGATATCTCCATTTGGAAATTTCTTTTGGATTGTCGCATGTAACAAGTTTTGTAAAGCAGTTGGAGGGAAGCCTGTTGTATAAGAATTTACTAGGAAGAATAGGGGATCATCATCCAAAATATCGATACAAGCAGATATAAGTGGATATAGTTGTTCTTCAATCTTCCAAATTTCTCCATTAGGTCCTCTTCCATAACTTGGTGGATCCATAATGATTGCGTGATATGTACGTCCACGTCTTTTTTCTCTTGCGACAAACTTTAATACATCATCTACAATAAAACGTATTTTCTTATCTTCTAGATGAGAGAGTTCCATGTTTTCTTTTGCCCAAGAAACCATACCCTTACTAGCATCTACGTGTACAACTTCGCTTGCCCCTGCATATGCACAAGCCATAGTTGCACCACCTGTATAGGCAAATAAATTCAATACACGAATTTCTCGATTGGCATGTTCAATCTTATCCATCATGAAATCCCAGTTCGCAGCTTGTTCAGGAAATAAACCAGTATGCTTAAATCCAGTAGGAGATACTTTGAAGCGAAGCTCTTTGTAAGAGATAGTCCAGCTTTCTTTAAATTTCTTTTTATATTCCCATTGACCACCACCACTTTTGGAACGATGGTAATGTGCATGTGGGTTTTTCCAATCATTGTCAACCTCATCAATTGGCCAAATAACCGCTGGATCAGGTCGTCTTAAAATGATATCCTTCCATCTTTCTAACTTTTCACCATTGCCTCCGTCAAGGCATTCATAATCTTTCCAATTGCTCGCTACTTGATTCATACTATTCACTCCTGTCATTGGATACTATTATAACATGATTTCACATAGTATATAAATGAGTTTGATGATAAAAAAGGAAGAAACTATGGTAAAATAGAAGAAAATATACTGTAGAGGAGGATACAGACATGACAAATAAATTGTATGATAATTGTTTCACTACGGAACTTAGTACAAAGGTTGTAAAAGTAGAAGAAGAAAACGGTTGTTATTGGCATGCGTGCAAGGACACTATCTTTTATAAAGAAGGCGGAGGAATGGCGAGTGACATTGGCATGATCAATGAACACATGGTGCTTGATTTGAAGTATAAAGATGGGTATTTGTGGCACCTGTTGGATGTGGAATTAGAAGGCAATGTATTTATGAGTGTTAACCTTCATGAGCGTTTCCGTAAATGCCAAGTGCATACAGCACAGCATTTAATCAGTGCGGTTTTGGGGAATGTGTATAAGGTAAACACATTAGCTCATCATACTGGCGATGATGAAAATGATATTGAATTTGATTTTGAAGAATTTACAGATAAAATGGCATTTGAATTACAGGTATTATGCAATGGATTGATTCGTGATGATTTAGAAGTCACTGTACAGTATCCTACCCCAAGTGAAGCAAAAAGACTGGCGATAAAAGGGGATGTAAATCGTGATGATGTAAGAGTTGTACGTATTGGGGCATTGGATTATAATCTTTGCGGATGTCTTCATGTACCTTCTCTTCGTTACTTACAGATGTTGTATATTTCTGGGTTTGAGAAAACTACGAATGGATATAAGGTAAAATACTTAGTTGGGGATCAATTTTTGGATTGTGTAAGTCGCCGTTATCAAGTATTAGATGAAGTGAGTCGTACATTAGCAGTTCCTCATTTATACGTTGGTACGGGAGTAAATCGCATCATCAATGAGAATAAACAGCTGAATAGAGATGTGGTTGTATGGAAACAAAAATATTATGAAATGTTTGGTCGTGAACTAGCAGAGAGTGATGAAGAAGTTATCGTACAAGGTTTTGATGATATCGATGTCAAATCTTTAGCAGCAATGGCACAATTTATTACTAATAATTATAAAAAAGCAGTTATTTTTGTTGCGAAGGTATATGATAATGTTCATGTTGTGGTTGCGAGCAATAAAGAATTGTCATTTGACTCAGAAAAGACATTCAAAGAAATTTCAGAGAAGTATCGTCTAAGAGGTGGAGGAAACAAACAACTTTCACAAGGTGGCGGTATATATAATGAAGAAATTCTTACATTTGTCAAAACATATTCTGTATCTTAAAGGACTAGATTAGTTTTTATATAATAAATGGAGGATTGGTTTCTGTGTTTCTATAGGAATTGATCCTTTTATTTTTGGAAAAGTTATGTATTTTTATAATCTTGAATAAGAAGACAATAATGTTTCTTAAATTGTAGGAGAAGTAAAGAAAATAAAGCAAAAGTATAGTATAATAACGAGGAGGTGATTTTGTGTCGTTTTTAGATAAATTAAATAAGCATCAATTAGAGGCAGTTACATGTACAAATCAGCATTTGCGTATCATCGCAGGAGCAGGTAGTGGTAAGACAAGAGTAGTAACGACCAGAATCGCATACCTGATTGAAGAATGTCATATTTACCCGAATAAAGTTTTGGCAATCACCTTTACAAATAAGGCTGCCAAAGAAATGAAGGAACGTGTAGAAGCATTCCTTGGGGATATTGCACATGCGGTCAATATATCGACGATTCACTCTTTTTGTGTACGTCTTCTTCGTGAAGATATTTTAACATTAGGCTATCCCCGCAACTTTACAATTCTTGATTCAGATGATCAAAAAAGTATTTTAAAAGATGCGTACAAACAACTACATATAGAAGTTAAGTCATATAGTTATAATAGTATGTTAGGTTACATTAGTGCAAATAAAACTAATTTTATAGACGCAACGATGGCGAAAGCAAGCGCAGGACATTGGGAGGGTGAAAAGATTAAAGCCGATGTATATGCGTTCTATGAGAAGCGTCTCAAAGAAATGTATGCACTAGACTTTGATGATCTTTTGATTTTTGCGTATCGTATTTTAAATGGAAATGAAGAAGTACGCGCAAAATGGCAACGTCGTTTTTCCTATCTGCATGTAGATGAGTTTCAGGATGTGGATGCTTTACAATACAATATTATCAAGTTGTTGGTAAAAGAAGACAGCTATTTATGTGTTGTAGGAGATCCCGATCAAACCATCTATACATGGCGTGGTGCCCAAGTAGACATCATTATGAATTTTGAAAAAGACTTTCCAAATAGTAGGACAGTTGTTTTAAATGAAAACTATCGTTCTACACAACCAATCTTGAACGCTGCGAACGCATTGATTAAGAATAATAAAAATCGTATTGATAAAGATTTATTTACACAAATTGAAAGTGACGATAAAATTATACATTTTACTGCGATGGATGACTATAATGAACCAGTATGGGTAGCTAGTAAGATTCTTACGATGAACCATAATGGTGTGAACTATCATGATATGGCAATTTTATATCGTTCCAATTACCTTTCAAGAGCACTAGAAAAAGCACTCTTGGATTTCCATATTCCATATCGTATTTATGGAGGCATTCGTTTCTATGATCGAGCGGAAATAAAGGATGCTTTGAGTTACCTAAGGTTATTAGCACCTAAAACGGAAGACGATGAAAAAGAATTATATAAAAATTTAGCAGTAAAACGGGTTATCAATTCACCAAAGCGAGGAATTGGCGCAAAATCAATTGAAACCATCGAAGAAGAAGCATTGCGACAAGATACAAATATGTATGAAATCTTGAAGAGTGCAGATATTGGAAAAGGGAAAGCAAAACAAAGCATTCTAGAATTTGTACGAGTAATTGAAGAATGTCGTGCTATAAATGAAGCGATAAGCATTGATCAATTATTGACAAAGGTATTAGAAGACAGCGGATATTTAGAGATGCTTCGTGAAGATAAAGAAATCGAACGTTTAGAAAATATAAAGGAACTTATATCCGATATTTCCAACTATGTGGAAACAAATCCAGAAGGTACATTGAATGACTATCTTCAGGAGATATCCTTATATACAGACAAAGAAGATTTAAGTGATGGACAATTCGTACAATTGATGACCATTCATGCCGCAAAGGGATTAGAGTTTGATAATGTATTTGTATACAGCTTATGCGAAGGAATTTTTCCAAATGAAAAGTCCATTGCGGAAGGTGGACATGAAGCATTAGAAGAAGAGCGAAGACTTGCATATGTTGCCTTTACACGTGCGAAAAAACAATTATACTTATCGGATTCTTATGGGTATAGTTATGTACTTGATAAGTTAAAAACAACATCACGCTTTATCAAGGAAATACCAGAAGATTGTATGTTGGATGTAGGCGCAAAACCAAAGAATACTTTTTCATCCGATGTGGATACCTTTAGTGGAAGTGATTTTATATCACAAAGTACAACTTTCCAAAGAGATACTACGCAAAAATTCCACACTCAAAAGCCACAAGTTTCAAAAGAAGATACACAAGAGGATATACCTGTTAAGAAAAAGGGTAAAATACGTAAAGGGGATTTAGTTACACACGAGATATTCGGTGATGGTGTAGTTATTAAACTGGAAGATGATTTAGCAGTCATTGCTTTTGATAAAAAATATGGAATACGAAAAATTGTTACCAGTCATCCTTCCCTAACAAAAAAATAGGAGGTCTCTATGAGTCAACAAAGAATTTTAGAATTACGCAGAATATTAGATCGTTTTGCCTATGAATATTACGTATTAGATAAACCAAGTGTAAATGATCAAGAATACGATCGTTATTATCAAGAATTGGTTCAACTAGAAGAAGAATTTCCACAATATCAAGACCCTAACAGTATTACACAACGAGTAGGTGGAGTAGTCCTTGATGGTTTTGTTAAGGTACCACATAAGAGTCAAATGTTATCGTTAGGAAATGCGTTTAACTTCGAAGATTTAAAGGCGTTTGATGAACGTGTACGTGCAGTTGTGCCACATGCGGAATATGTTGTGGAATTAAAGATGGATGGATTAGCAATTTCTTTACACTACCATGATGGACGTTTCGTACAAGCATTAACGCGAGGGGATGGAGTGATTGGAGAAGATGTAAGTTCCAATGTACGTACAATTCCTTCTATTCCAATGCATATTGATATCATGGGAGATGTCGAAGTTCGTGGTGAAGTGTATATGCCTAAGAGTAGCTTTGAGGCATTAAATATAGAACGAGAAAAAAAGGGTGAAGAACTCTTTGCGAACCCAAGAAATGCCGCTGCAGGAAGTATTCGACAGTTGGATAGTTCCATTGCCGCAAGTCGAAAATTAGATGCCTATCTTTATTACTTTGAAGATGCGTTAAGCTTTGGTATTCAAAGTCATGAAGAAGCACTTAAAACCATGGAGAAGATGCATATCAAAGTAAATCCACTACGTAAAGTAACTTCTACCATTGAAGAAGTATGGGAGTTTATTCAAGAAATGAGTGAACAACGAAATACACTACCTTATGAAATTGATGGAATGGTTATCAAAGTAAATGATATTTCTTCATGGAGTACCTTAGGTACAACAGTAAAAGTTCCACGTTATGCCATTGCCTATAAATTTCCTGCAGAAGAAGTGATTACAAAATTATTAGATATTGTAGTTACCGTAGGAAGAACAGGTAGAATTACACCCAATGCAGTGTTGGAACCTGTTCGAGTGGCTGGTACAACCGTAAGTGCAGCGCAGTTACATAATGAAGATATGATCAAAGAAAAAGATATACGTATTCATGATGATGTAGTTGTACGTAAAGCCGGAGATATCATTCCCGAAGTTGTACGTCCACTCATTGAAAGACGAGATGGTACACAAGGTGTCTATCATTTTCCAACCCATTGTCCAATTTGTGACAGTACGTTGGTACGTTTTCCAGAAGAATCTGCCCATTATTGTATTAATCAAGATTGTCCCGCAAGAGTTGTGGAGAGTATGATTCATTTCGCATCTAGAGACGCCATGAATATAGATACCTTGGGTGATAAGAAAATAGAATTTTTTCATAAACAAGGCTTGTTAAATACAATCGAAGATATATATCATTTAAAGGACCATAAAGAAGATATTTTACAAATGGAAGGATTCCAAGAAAAATCCTATCAGAAAATGGTAGATGCGATAGAACTAAGCAAAAATAATCCTCTTGAAGATATGATTTATGGTTTAGGAATTCGACAAGTTGGAAAGAAAGCTGCGAAGATTCTAGCAAAGCGCTTCTTACACATTGATGCATTGATGAGTGCCTCTATAGAAGAACTTAAAATTATCAAAGATATTGGTGAAATAACCGCACAAAGCATTGTTGCCTTCTTTGCTCAACCCCAAAACATAGAACTCATTCAACACTTAAAAGAATATGGTTTACGTATGGACAGTGAAAAAGAAGAAGTGCGTGAAAGTATTTTTACAAATAAAACTGTGGTATTAACAGGAACTTTGACACAATTAACGAGAAATGATGCCAAAGATATGTTAGAATCATTAGGAGCGAATGTGAGTGGCTCTGTTTCAAAGAAGACAGATATTGTTATATATGGAGAATCTGCGGGCAGTAAGCTTACGAAGGCAAGAGAATTGAATATTTTAACGATGGATGAGGAAACCTTTATGAAAGAGGTGAAAGGTAATGAAGAATAAAGTAAAAACCTTAGGTTGTTTACTGATGTGCGCTTCCCTATTAGTAATAGGGGGCTGTAAAGATGACACAGAGAGTAAAAAAGGAGAAACATTAAAAGCGGTAAATGAGAATGATTATGCCTCTTATATGCCATATCAACCGAGTGATGCAGCACAAAAGCACGCAAGTGTATCCACCGATTTAACACAAACATTTAATATTGGAAATCAATTGATGGAACTTAGCAAGGAACACTTTTCACCAGATACGTACACATTTCGTGAAAGTGAATACTTAGATTATGATACTTTGGATGCATATTCGGGCGGATCGGGATTATTAGGAAGATTTAACAAAGAAAACAATCCCTATGGTATGAATCCGGTGGTAGGTACAGCTTTTCCTACGGAAGATGGTGGAGAAGTGAAAATTGATAGTACCGATGTATTGTTATTGGATATATATGAATTTGATTGGTATAAAGGAGATGAAATTAAAGGCATATCCTTAGCATTCGTATTGAATGATAAAATTGGAGATGCGATTAATCCCTCTACTGTGAAAAAAGAAAAACTTCAAATTTATGCAGAAGAAACTGCACGAAAAACTGTAGAGTACTTGCGTAAGAAAGTTCCTGCAGTTGGACAAAATCTACCAATTTATGTAGCATTATATAATACCTCTTCTACTGATGAGACATTGCCTGGCTCTTTCTTTAGCGATGTATATTATAAATCAAAGGTAGATGGAACTTTCCAATCTATCAATGAACAATGGGTATTATTTCCAACAGAGGCTGCAACTACTTTAGATGGAACAACGGCAACAAGCTTTTCACGCTTTAAAGCTGCATTTAAAGATAAGATGCCATATGATGTAGCCATTGTAGGAAAAGGGCATTATTTGAATAATGCGATCGATAAATTAGAAATCACTGTTACCTTGCATGCACGAAGCAGTGGAGAAGTGAAATCCGCAATACAGATGATCAATGATAAGTTGTCCTTATTTGCGACAAACTTTGAAATCACAGTGGATATAAGTAGTGATACTACTCATGCGGCAGTTATCAAAAGAGAAAAAGGTTCAAGTAGCACAACTGTAATTACATTAGTATAAGGAGGCAACGAATGGAAAACTTTAGTACAGAGTATTTTAAAAAACTGGCAAATGGTATCATGTTTGATATCAATGATCAAGAAGCAGAAGAATTAAAAGAAGAATTCAAAGTATTGTTAGATCAAATTGATGTGTTGAATGAAATTCCAACAGATGGCGTAGAAGAAATGGTATATCCTTTTGAATTAGAAACATCATTTTTACGCAGTGATGAAGTCGATCGCGTAATTTCACAAGAAGATGCATTGGCAAATGTGAAGAGCGTAAAAGCAGGACATGTACATGTACCTAAGGTGGTGAAGTAAGATGGATATTAAAACAGCAAATAAATTGAATGTGAATGAGCGTATCGCAAAAAGTATCGAACACATGAAAGCATCTCAACCAAACCTGAATGCAGTTGTGAACTTTATCGATACACAAGAACAAATAAAAGAATTAGACTCTATAGATAAAGATGCTTTATTGTATGGAGTGCCTGTGGTATTAAAAGATAACATCAATACAGCAGGAATACCAACCACTGCATCATCACGTATATTAAACAATTACGTGCCTATTTATAATGCACATATCGTAGATAAATTAAAGGCTGCTGGAGCAATCTTTGTGGCGAAAGCAAGTATGGATGAATTAGGTATGGGTGGTACTAATAAGAATGCTTATACTGGAAAAGTAAACAATCCATGGGATACGACTCGTATCTCAGGCGGTTCTAGTGGAGGTAGTGCAGTTCTAGTCGCAAGTGGTGCTACACCGTTAGCTATTGGAACTGACACTGGAGATAGTATTCGTAAACCTGCTGCATATAATGGAATCATTGGGATGAAACCTACGTATGGTAGAATTTCTCGTTATGGTATCATTCCTTATGCATCTAGTCTTGATCATGTAGGGTATTTTACTACATCTATGAAAGATGCGGCAGTTGCTTTAGAAGTACTTGCAGGACGTGATGATCGTGATATGACAAGCTCTTATAAAGAAGTGGAAAACTATTGTGCAAATATCAACGCAGATATCAAGGGGAAAAAGATTGCGATTCTAGATAATGTACAAGCTGGAG
>JAVWJF010000075.1:0-10043 GCA_036639195.1 Longicatena sp. | reverse complement strand
ATATATCGAACAAATCTTCCGGATGAGGGTTCTATAGTATATGATAGTGAACGCTTTGGAAAGATGGATATATGCCATGCGAGTGAGCGTGAAATGATGTATCTTCGAAAGCATGAAATTGGTTATGTTTCTCAGTTTCTTCATATTATGCCAAGAACGAGCGCAAGAAGTATTATCGAGAATGCGGTGATGGAGATGGGGAAAACAAAAGAAGAGGCGCAAGAAGAAGCGATTGCGATGTTGAAGCATTTTGAACTTGATGCCTCGCTTTGGGATATGTATCCAAACACTTTTAGTGGTGGAGAAAAACTTCGTTTAAATATTGCGGCTGCCATGGTAAAACGTCCAAGATTATTATTGTTGGATGAACCTACCGCAAGCTTAGATGCTAGTAGCAAACAGAAAGTTCGAGATTTGATTGAACAATTGAAAAATGAAGGAACAACGATGTTGGGGATATTTCATGATTTAGAGTTCATGGAAGGTCTTTGTGATAAAGAATTTAATATGCAACAGGGCTTGATGGTATGAACACAGTAGATTTACACATTCATAGTGAATATAGTGATGGATCTTGTAGTGTGGATGAAATCTTAGATATAGTCGAAGAAAAGGGGATGTATGCTTTTTCGATTACAGATCATGATACCTTTGCGGTATATGAGGAATTAAAGAACAAAAAGTTTTCTGGACAGTTGATCAAAGGGATTGAACTTTCTTGTGTAGATACAAGGACACAAAAGGATGTTCATATCCTTGGATACTGTCTGCCAGAGAAGACAGAGCATATTGATATTTTATGTGCGAAGACAAGAGAGAGATTGCATGAAAAGGCATTATGGCAAATTCAACAATTGCGAGCGCATGAATATGAGATAACAGTAGAAGAAGTACAACAATATGCGAAAAAAAGTGGGACGATTTATAAACAGCATATTCTTCAGGTTTTGGTAGATAAAGGGTATTGTGATGAACTATATGCTCCATTGTATCAGACATTATTTAAAAATTCTGGTATCTGTCAAAGAGAAATGGAATATCCAAGTGTTAAAGAGGTGATTGAGGCAATTCATGAGGATGGAGGTATCGCTATATTGGCGCATCCATATCAAAGTCATGTGGAAGAGGAGTTGTTGCGGTTTTATGAACTTGGTATCAACGGAATCGAAGTTTATCATAGTTCACACAACAAAGAGCAAGTGGAATATCTCCATGCATTTGCGAAAAACTATCACTTGTTACAAACGGGGGGAAGTGATTTTCATGGTAAGTATGGCAAGGAGCCGATGATTGGTGAAGTTCAAAGTGAATGGAGAAGTGAGGAGCATTGTTTATGCAAAATGAAATACTGGAAAGCACAATATTATTTGTAAAAGAATGCGGCGAGTTTTTACGTAAGGAATATACCAACCAAATACGTGAAAAAGAGGGATGTTTTGACTTGGTAAGTGATTTGGATGAAGAAATAGAGAGAAGGATTACGACATACCTGTCTACGAAATATCCTACTCATCATTTTCTTGGTGAAGAACAACATCGAGAAATGGGGGAAGATTTATGGATTATCGATCCGATTGATGGGACAACAAATTTTATAAGTGCACATCAGGACTTTGCGATATCTATTGCATATTATCATGATTATTTGCCAGTGTTTGGAATTGTATATGATGTGATGAAAGATGAGATGTTTGTTGGGGTTCATGGGGAAGGCGCTTATTTGAACGGAGAAAAGTTGGAAGTTATAAAAGATAAAAGGTTTTCAGAGTGTGTGGTGGATGTAAGTTTGCATACCATGGCTAGCGTTTATGAGCGTTATGGGAAACATATGATAGCTCTTCAAGGAAATATACGTGGTCATAGAAGCTTAGGGTGTGCTTCTCTTAGTATTTGTCATATTGCGAGTAGGGCGTTAGATGCGTATATATCGATGCATGTGAAATGTTGGGATTATGCGGCTGCTATGATTGTTTTAAAAGAGGCTGGTGGGTTTTGTGAAATACAGGGAGACTTTTTCACATCATCTTCTACTGGAGCTGTGTTTGCGAATACAGATGGGGTGTGCAAAGAATTAGTAACTTTTTTATCAAACTAGATGAGGGTATAGGGAGATACAGCAAGTTTGATATGAAATCTTATAGGATACAGTTCCATGTTAGTAAGGCGTGTATGTTCTGGATAGAGGATATGCACTTTTTTTAGGTTAGATAGGATGTGTGATAGGGGAAGGAGAATCAAATTGAGGGAGAAATTGGAAATATAAAATTTTTATTCGCAAAATTCAGCGATAAATAAAGGGGAATTTAGAAATATATCATAAAGTGAATGGAGAATTTTTTTGAATATGCTATACTTCATTTACATTATAAAAAACGTTTACTATACGTTATAAATGATTGCGAGATAGGACAAGAAAAAAGAGTTTTGTGATAGTTTTATAGTATTTAAGGATTTTTTCATAATTGGATTGTTATACTTGAGACATCTTAAGGAGATAGAAAGGAACTGAATATATGTTATTTCAAATATTAAAAAAAGATATGATGAAAAGAAAAGGCGTAAATGCTATCCTCTTTTTGTTTATTACATTAGCTACTATATTTCTATCAAGCAGTGTAAATAATATTATGATTGTCTCATCTGCCGTTGATTATTATATGGATTATGCAAACATTCCTGATACTAATGTTGTATTGAACTCAGAAAAATATAATGCAGAAATTAACGCATGGTTAAATACGCAAAAAGAAGAGGGATTGGTTACAACGTATGATTATAGTACTTTTCGAATGCTTCCAAACAAAGCGTTGGCGCAAGTAGATGGAGATGAAAAGAAAAGTATTGATAGCAATGGAGCTTCCTTATATATATGTGCAATGGATGTTGATTATAACAAAGTATATGATCAACAAGGAGAATCATTTGCACTAGCTTCAGGAGAAGTGGCGATGTCTACATCGCTTATGAATCGAAATAAGTTGAAAGAAGGAGACAACTTAATTTTATCAGTAGATGATAAAGAACGTTCGTTTAAAGTAACCGTGGAAATGAAAGATGCGGCTTATGGAAATGAAATGGTTGGAATGAGTCGTATTGTAATGAATGAGGATGATTACAAGGAAGTAGGAGAACATTTTACGACACTTGGATTATATTACATCATGTCTCCTGATGAAGTTACATTCTCTAAAAAACTTGATGATCAAGGGTTTCCAAGTATCTTTAATGCAGTGTCAAAGAGCATGTATAAGATGGTGTATTCGTTTGATATGATTATGGCAGGGCTTCTGATATTGATTGGTGTATGTCTAATTTTGATTGCGATGTTAGTTCTTAGATTTACTTTGGTATTTACGATGGAAGAACAATATCAAGAGATTGGAATATTGAAAGCGATTGGTCTTCGAGATTTTCAAATTAAGAAATTATATCTAATTAAGTACTTGGCCATTGTAAGTGTTGGTGCGTGCTTGGGATTGTTTATAAGTATTCCAGTAAGCAACTTTATGATTGCAAGTGTAAGTGAAAATATGATTATGGCAAGTGGGGATATCAATATAGGTATCAACCTATTATGTGCAGCCTTTATCATTATCATGGTGTTATCGTTCTGTTATTTCTGTACACGCAAACTAAATAAAGTTTCTGCCATAGCAGCAATCCATGGAGGTAGTAAAGGTGAAAGCTTTCATGAAAGACCAGGGTTGAGCTTGGCAAAACGTCTCCATATGCCAGTTTTCCTATATTTAGGACTCAATGACATATTTGTTCATATCCGTCGATATGCAGTTTTGATTATCACATTTTGTCTTAGCTGTATTCTTATGACGATACCTTTGAATACACTTAATACTATGACAAGTAGCGAGATGGTTACCAAGTTTATGTTAAATCCGAATAGTTCTGTCTTTGTACGTGAAATAGAATCAAAAGATGAAGGACAGTATTTGAGTGTAGATGATTTACAAAAAGGGATTACCAGATTACAAAAAGAAATGAAAGAAAAAGGATATGAAGCTGAGTTTACATCTGATTTAATTTTCTTCTTGAAATTTCGTGAAGATGAAAACGCAATGAGCCGCAAAGCCATGAGTGTTCAAGTGATGGGGAAAGAAAACGATTTTGCGCAATATTCCCAAGGAGAGGCGCCAAAGCTTATCAATGAAATTGCATTTTCAAAATCTATCATGGAAGAAGAAGGCTGGGGTGTTGGAGATTATGTAGAGACAACCATTAATGGGAAAGAACAGCGTATGTTAATCACAGGTTCTTATACTGATTATATGCAACTAGGAATGAGTGCACGTTTGAACCCTCTTGTGGATACAAGCGAAGAAATTATGTTTGATTATTGGAGTGTGATGGTTCATTTGGATAGTGATTTATCTCAAGAAGAACTTGCGAAGAAATTGAGTGTAGACTTTCCAAATTATGAGTGGTTAACAGGACAAGAGCTGGTAAATCAAAATGTGGGAGGAATTCAAGATATTTTAGGACAACTTGTTGTTCCAATGACTGCGATGCTATGCTTGGTGATTATGTTGATTACATTGTTGATGGAAAAGTTATTTATTACTAGAGAAAAAGGGGAAATCGCGATGATGAAAAGTGTTGGATTCCGCTATCGTTCCATTTGCAATTGGCAAGTAGGTAGAATGACTTTGGTAGTATTGGCTTCCTTTCTGATTTTGGTGCCTTTAAGTTTATTGAGTAACCAATATCTATTAAAACCTATCTTTGCTATTATGGGTGCAGAAGTAGATATACAAATCGACTTTTTACAAGTATATGTTGTGTATCCTGGGATTTTATTAGCGGGAGTTATGATTGCGACATTATTGGCAGTTCATGGTGTTAAACGAGTAGATATTCGTGAAATGAATAATCTTGAATAGGAGGAGAATCAAAATGCAAACATTAAAGATAACGAATCTATGTAAAACATATATAGTAAATAAACGACAAAACAATGTGCTACGTAACGTGAATTTTGAAATACAAAATGGGGAAATGGTCGCTATTATGGGACCTTCAGGATCTGGGAAGACGACATTATTGTATACTGTAAGTGGGATGGATCAGGCAACAGCAGGAAATGTTGACTTTTTCGGGAAGGAACTCACATCTTTGAAATCAAACGAAATGAGTGATCTTCGTTTACAAGAGATGGGATTTGTTTTTCAACAAATGTATATGCTGAAAAATCTTTCTATCTATGATAATATTGTATTACCAGCATATCAGAGTAAAGAAGGGAAAAATGCACAGGGAAGAAAAGAAATCAAAGAGCGGGCACAGCTACTTATGAGTAAACTTGGTATCAATGAAGTAGCCCATAATGGGGTAAATGAAGTTTCTGGTGGGCAATTACAACGTGCATGTATATGCCGAAGTTTAATCAATAACCCTAAGATTGTATTTGCGGATGAACCTACAGGGGCTTTGAATAAACAAAACTCATTAGAGGTTATGGAAGAGTTGAATCGTATCAATGAAGATGGAACTAGTATTATGCTTGTTACGCATGATATGAAAGTTGCGTCCAAATGTGAGCGAGTTCTCTATATTGAAGATGGAGATATTCGTGATGAAATCTCCCTTGGGAAATGGAGTACTGCGCAAGATTTATATGCAAGAGAGCGAATGCTGAATGAGTGGTTGATAAAACTTGGATGGTAGCAAAATGAAAGATATCTTACTGATTGAAGATAATAAAGAATTAGCAGAATTAATGAAAGCCTTTCTAAACAAGGAAGGTTTTTCGCTATACCATGCGACCAGTGGCGAAGAAGCTATTCTTTGGCTCAATGAACATACTACAAAACTACTTTTGTTGGATATTATGTTACCAGAAATGGATGGCTTTGCTGTTTGTAAAGAGGTACGAAAACAACAAAATATACCAATTATCATTATCAGTGCGAAATCAAATAAAAGTGATCAATTGATGGGATTTGAATTAGGTGCTGACGATTATTTAGAGAAACCAGTTGATATAGATATCCTTTGTGCAAAGATACGTGTTTTGATGCAGCGGTTTTATACGAAACAAATACAGAGTGATTTGTTATATTCTGGCGCAATTTGTATTCATGAAGAAGCTCATCGTGTTTTCCTTCATGACAAAGAACTTGAACTTAATGTAAAAGAGTATGAATTGCTTATGTTACTTGTGAAAAATACAGGAAAATCTTTACAAAAGGAATGCATATTTAATCAGATTTGGGGATTTGATAGTTTCAGCGAAAATCAAACATTAACGGTGCATATCAAAATGCTGCGTTCAAAAATAGAGGATGATCCTCGCAACCCAAAACGTATTCAAACTATATGGGGGATAGGATATCGCTATGAAGAAGTATAATCAAATGATTATCATAGTGATTCTATTGTACTTTGGATTATCAATATTTGCAGGAGCTTCTTTAGTGAAAATGGAGCATGATAGTCAAAATCAATATCGAATTGAAATAAATCGTATATTAAAACAATTAAAGGATAAGGAATCATTAAAAAATTTACAAATAGAAAAGTTTACGTATGTTAAAAATGTAGACTTTTTAAGTGATTTTGAAAATAATGCAACTGTAATTAGTGAGTTTTATCAAGAAGAAAGTAGCCTCAATGTGATGATAAAACCATGGCTTGAGGATAATCAGTTAAAAGGTTATTTAAAATTCACATATCAACTTCCTAGATATAATGAAAAAAATATACTTGTCTTGGTCGAGGGATGTCTATTGTCTTTGTTCATCTTCATATTATGTATTATGCTTTACATTCGTAAATTCATAGTTCGTCCTTTTCACCAACTAAGTGATTTGCCAGAGAAATTAGCATATGGACATTTCAAAGGAGATATAAAGATAGAAAAAAGTAGATATTTTCAAAAGTTTCTATGGGGGATGAGTCAACTTAAAGACACGTTAGATACATCAAAAAATCGACAGTATGATGTGTTGAAAGAAAAGAAACAAATGCTTCTTTCTTTATCACATGACATAAAGACCCCATTAAACTTGATAAAGCTATATGGGAAAGCTTTGGACGAAAACCTGTATGAGGATGAGAAAAGTCGAAAACATGCCATCCATCAAATTCAATCAAAGAGTGAAGAAATCGATAGATATGTTGAGCAAATTATAAAATCTTCAAAGGAAGATATAATCGATTTTACGATAGAAAATACAGATTTTTATCTAGGTGATTTAATAAAAAATGTTGTCACAATCTATGAAGAGCAATGCGTATTACGAAATATTACATTACATGTAAATCCTTATAAGAATCGTTTGTTGAATGGGGATATTCATCGTGCACAAGAGGTGTTCGAAAATTTGTTTGAGAATGCATTTAAATACGGAGATGGAAGATTGATTGAAATTGATTTCTATGAGGAAGACTATTGTCAGTTAATCAAAGTTTACAACACTGGGGATCGCGTATCAGATAATGAATTCAATCATTTGTTTGATAGTTTTTATCGTGGTTCAAATATAGATGGAAAACCGGGAAGCGGACTTGGATTGTATATATGCAAAGAATTGATGAGGAAGATGAATGGCTCTATATTTGCGCAACAGGAGATAGAGGGAATGTCATTTGTACTTGTATTTCGTTGATGATAGATGTTACACTTAAGCTATAAGTGTGAGGTATCATGAATACAGAAAACATAAGAAAACGATTGAGAATTAATTGCGAAAAATGCTGCGGACTGTGTTGCGTGGCGTTTTATTGTGCAAAGTCAGACGGTTTTCCACAGGATAAACTGGCAGGAGTACCTTGTGTGAATTTAGATGATAATTTCAAATGTATCAAACATGAAACTTTGGTGTCAGATAAACGAAAAGGGTGCATATCATTTGATTGTTGTGGTGCAGGTCAAAAAACATCACAAATTTTTGAAGATCAGACTTGGAAAAATCATAAAATTGATTCCAATGAAATTTATCAAACGTTTTATAAGGTTATGAGACTTCATCAAGTGATTTGGTACTTATTAGAAGTATATGATAAAACTGAGGTCCAACAGTTACGAGATAGAGTTTTGCAGTTATTGAATACATATGAGAACATTGATTTCGATGAGAAAGATAATTTCAATAATTTTGATGTAGAGAGTTATCAATCATCTGCCAATGTTGTTCTAAAAGAATTCACGAGAGAGTATTTCCAAAAAAACAAAACGCATTTTAGCAAGAAAAAAGATTATGTGGGTAAAGATATGCGTGAAATAGCTACAGCAGGCATGGATTTCACTATGGCATATTTGATGGCAACCAATTTTGAGAAATGTAATTTACGTGATATTAATTTCCTTGGAGCGGATATAAGAGATGCTAATTTTAAGGGTAGTAACCTAAGCGAAAGTCTGTTTCTGACTCAAATGCAGATTAACTCATGTATCGGTGATAGCACTACAAAGCTACCTAGATACCTCCAATTTCCTAAGCATTGGAATCGATAGGATATAAGATGATAAGAAGAGCATAAACTATTACGAGTGGAGGGATGATCATGCGTTTAAAAACATCTATGATATGTGTTATGATTGTAAGTATAACAATGATAACTGGTTGTAAAGTCCGTGAATATAAAGTTAGCGAACAAAAGGTAACATCATCAAAAGTAGATAAGTCCAGCTATTCATTAGCAGATCAAGAGATAAAAACTATTGAAAAGAGTGAATATGAAGAGAGTGATATAGTCTATTATGTAGAAGACGAATTTGAGCTAGCGAGGATACTTGAATACAATATCAATAAAGGTGTATCAAAAATTTCATATCAAGCACCAGATAAAATGGATATGGATAAGACTGCAAATTATTTAAGTTATATTGAACCCTATGATATTTCTTTACAATTATCTACGACAGATTATGAAAATCATCAAGGAAAGCTAATTTATCGCTCTAATGAAGTGGAAATAATAAATCTAGATGAAAGATACCAACAAGCAAAACAATCTGCAAAACAAGTGTATAGTGAAATAATCACTCCGGATATGGACGCAGATCAGAAAATAAAAGCAATCCATGATTATCTAATTAAAACGACCATATATAGTGAAATTGGTGAAGGGAACAATTCCAAATATCCAAATGTATTTAAAGCAGCTGGAGCCTTAGTTGATAAGAATGCAGTGTGCTCTGGCTATAGTAGAGCATTTATGATGTTAGCACGACTTGCGAATATTCCAGCTATCTATGTATCAAGTGATACAATGAATCATGGATGGAATTTAGTATATGGTAATGCAGGGTGGAGATATATAGATGTAACATGGGATGATCCAGTTCCTGATAAACCCAATCATGCAGAAGAACTTTATTTAAATGTTTCTATAAATGAGTTTATGAGAGATGGGAAACACATTTTTGATGAAGATAAATCTAGTGACTATTTTTTAGATGTCGCAAAAAGTTATTTTAACAAAAACGAAGAAGTATTTCGTTGAGTATTATGGTATCATTATAAACGAGGTGATTTGATGAAATTGATAATGTTAGTAGCTGGTGATGAGTATGCAGATGAAATTACCTCTATATTGGTAGATAACAATTATTATGCTACAAATATTGGGAGTAGTGGAGATTTTTTGCAATATGGACATACTGTGTTGTTGTTAGGAGTTAAGGAAGAAGAAGTTGAGAAAGTTACGAATTTAGTCAAGAAAAAAGGACAAATTAACTCTGATGATTTTGATTACCGCAATGAGGTAATGATTCATGTACTTAACATAGATGACTATGTTAAAATTCATAAGGGAATTGTTGAATAATTTCTTAGTAATATTTTTAAAATAAAAATTTCAGCATGATTTTTGATTGGAAGAAAAGCCTTTATTTATCGGTTTATTTGATGTTTTTTTAAGCCAAATATAAATTTATAAAAAAAGCTAAAAAAATATTGACAGAAGAAAGTTCAGATGGTATTATATATGAGCGCTGTTCCCCAAAGGGAAGTGGCTGCACCGATAAAATCGTGGAGGTTTAGCTCAGTTGGGAGAGCGTCTGCCTTACAAGCAGAGGGTCGGGG
>JAVWJF010000074.1:0-10262 GCA_036639195.1 Longicatena sp. | reverse complement strand
AGAATTCTTCTGTGAACCAGGTACAGATATGGAGTGGTACCATTATTATAAAGAGTATTGCATGAAATTTTTGACTGATTTAGGCATACAAGAAGATCATTTGCGATTCCGTGACCATACTCCTGAAGAATTGGCATTCTATTCTAAAGGAACTTGTGATATCGAGTATAACTTCCATTCTCAAATTGGATGGGGAGAATTATGGGGTATCGCAGATCGTACGGATTATGACTTAAAACAACACCAAGAAGCTAGTAAGAAATCATTGGAGTACTTGGATCCAAATACCAATGAAAAATATTTACCTTACTGTGTAGAGCCAGCTGTTGGTGTAGAACGTTTAATGCTAGCATTCTTATGTGATGCGTACGATGAAGAAGAATTGGAAAATGAAACACGTATCGTTATGCATTTCCATCCATACTTAGCACCTATCAAAGCTTGTGTAATGCCATTAAGCAAAAAACTAGGTGATAAAGCAATGGAGATTTACGCGAAGATTGCGGCAGTAGGAAATTGCGACTATGATGAATCCGGAAGTATTGGGAAACGTTATCGTCGTCAAGATGCAATTGGTACGCCATTTTGTATCACAGTAGATTTTGAAACAGAAAATGATCAATGTGTAACTGTACGTCATCGTGATTCTATGGAACAAGAACGTGTAGCTATCGATGATTTAGCAGCTTATATCGAAGAGAGAATTAAACTATAGTATAGGGGTGTTTGTGTTTGGCGCGTTTACGTGAAGAGGAAATCAATCAGATTCGTGCAAAAGCGGACATAGTAGATATTATTGGACGCTATGTACCGCTTACTCGCAAAGGCAAGAACTACTGGTGTACTTGTCCTTTTCATGATGACCATTCACCTTCGATGTCAATTGCCTCAGATAAACAGATTTATAAATGTTTTGTTTGTAATGCGGGCGGAAATGTCTTTACATTTGTATCAAATTACGAAAAAATTTCATTTATTGAGGCTGTATACAAAGTTGCGGAGTATGTAGGTGTTCCAATTGAGCATACTTTAGATATCCCCCAACGTGTTGCAGATCCGCATAAAGAGGCACTCTACAAGACGTGTAAAGACACCATTGAGTTTACACACTACCATATGGATACCTTAGATGCACATAACGTAAAAGAGTATTTAAGTTCCCGTTTGATTGATGAATCAATTATCAAGAAATTTGAACTTGGATATAACCCGCCAGATGATGCTTTGTACAAGTTTCTTCATGCGAAGAAACATGCAGATGAAGATATCATTGGGGCAGGGGTGTGTCGACTAAGTTCCATAGGTATGAAAGATGTATTTGCAAATCGTATTACCATCCCTATTCACAATGAGTTTGGAGAACCTGTTGGTTTCTCTGCACGCAGAATTCTGGATAACGATGATGCGAAATACATCAATACGACTGAAACGGATATTTATATCAAAGGGAATTTAATCTTTAACTATCATAGGGCAAAAGAAGAAGCACGCAAACAAAAGAAAGTATATCTTGTGGAAGGTGCGATGGATGTTTTGTCGTTTGAAAAGATTGGTTTATCTAACGCATTAGCAACACTTGGGACAGCTTGTACAAAAGAACAAATGTTGTTGTTGAAGAAATTACATGTACCGATTATCCTTTGTTACGACGGGGATGGTGCTGGTAGAAATGCAACTTATAAGTTTGGTAAACTTGCTAGACAATATCAAATGGAATTTGAGGTTGTCGATAACAAATTTGGATTAGATCCGGATGAAGTTATTGAAGAGTTTGGTAAAGAAGAGCTAAAACACATGGTAGAGAGAACCATATCGTGGATTGATTTTCTATTTGGATATTTGGTAACAAAATACAATTTAGAAAATTATACACAAAAAAAGGAACTCGCCATTGAAATGGCAGAGGAAATAAACGCATTAAAAGATGATTTTGAAAAAGAAAGCTACTTTGTTCGCCTACGAGAATTAACAGAATTCGATATGCGCCCTGAACCAACAAAGGAAACAAAGACAGAAACGAAAAAGAAAGATATATATCAAAAACGAACGTATTTGACATTTCCTAAAAGCGGTAGAATGCATGCTGAGTATCAGATTTTATCACAGATGCTAAGTGGTGTCGCTGCCAGCAATTACTACAAAGAAGAACTAGGGTTTCTAAAAGATGACATGAGCAACAAACTGGCGATTTATATCATCGATTATTATCGAACACATCAACATATTGAAATCGCAGATTTATTGGATGTTATTAAAGAAGAACCTGTTAAGAAACTACTGTTAGAAATTGCGAATTGGGAACTTGCTCAAGACGATGTGAATATGGAAGTATTACATGAAGCCATTCATAAAGTAAAAGCTTGTTTCATGGATGATAAGATTGCGATGATCAACGAAAAGATTAAGCAGATTCACGATCCTTTAGAAAAAGCAAAGCTTGCGAATGAAAAGAATCAATTGATTATAGAGCGTGATGATTGGCGCAGCGCGGGAAGGAAGTAACGATATGAAAGCTACCAAGAAAAAAGCAGTATTAAAAGAATATAAAACTCTCGATGATATTAAACAAGGATTTCTAGATCGTTTAACAGATAACAATGAAGTTCAACAAAGTGAAATCATGGAGGCAATCGAACATTTAGATATGTCTGATAGTGACTTTGATGATTTGTTGGAATGGTTTTCAGAAAACGGAATTGATGTAAAAGACGCCGATGAAGAAGATGTTGATTTATTGGACGATGATGTATTGGCAGCTGAAGATGATGATGACATTGACTTTATCGAGGATGATGAAGAAGAAGAGGACACATTAGCTACAGACATTGAGAATTTGGAACAATCTTTCGCAAATTCTGCCCACACAAAAATCAATGATCCTGTAAAAATGTACTTGAAAGAAATTGGTCGTGTTGAATTATTAGACCCTAAAGAAGAACCTGAAATTGCTCAACGTATTCAAGCAGGGGATGAAGAAGCAAAGAAGAAACTTATTTCTGCTAACCTTCGTCTGGTTGTATCTATTGCGATAAAATATGTTGGACGTGGAATGTTATTCCTTGATCTTATCCAAGAAGGGAACATGGGTCTTGTAAAAGCTGTTGAAAAATTTGACTATACAAAGGGATTTAAGTTCTCTACATATGCAACATGGTGGATTCGTCAAGCGATCACACGTGCAATCGCTGACCAAGCTAGAACAATTCGTATCCCAGTACATATGGTAGAAACCATCAACAAGTTAACTCGTATTCAACGTCAACTTGTTCAGGATTTAGGACGTGATCCTTCTGCAGAAGAAATTGCTGCTAAAATGGAAAATATCTCTCCTGAAAAAGTACGTGAAATTCAAAAAATCGCTTTAGAACCAGTTTCTCTTGAAACTCCAATTGGAGAAGAAGACGATTCCCACTTAGGAGATTTCATCGAAGATAAAGATGCACTTTCACCTGATGAATATGCAAACAATCAATTGTTAAAAGATGAAATCAACACAGTGCTTCAAGGATTAACAGAACGTGAAGAAAAAGTATTACGTTTGCGTTTTGGATTGTACGATGGAAGAACTCGTACACTTGAAGAAGTTGGTAAAGAATTCAACGTAACACGGGAACGTATTCGTCAGATTGAAGCAAAAGCATTACGTAAATTAAAACATCCTACAAGATCCAAACGTTTAAAGGATTTTGTAGACAAACCATAATGGCGCTCTCTAAGCGCCTTTTCTCCATATTTTCTATGGTAGAAAAGGGAAGTGTAGTCGCAGATATAGGATGTGATCATGGTTTGTTATCCATTGCGCTTATACAAGAAGATGTCTGTTCTCGTGTATACGCTTGTGATTTGCGTAAAGGTCCTTTATCAAGAGCCCAAGAGGCTATCTCTTCCTTACACTTAGATCATCAAATTACTACCATTCTTACAAATGGGATGGATAATTTACCAGAAGATGTAGACACCATTATCATCGCTGGAATGGGATTTGATACCATTCAAGGAATTTTGGAACGCAATTTAGATAAACTTGAAAATTACAAACGTATCATCATTCAAAGCAACAAGCATGTAGATGATGTTCGTCGTTGGATTAGTGAACACCATTACACCATTGTACAAGAAGACATCGTAGAAGAAGATCATTTCTATGAAGTCATTGCATTTACATGTAGTTATCATGATTCTTTGAATGAAGATGAAATATTATTCGGCAGTTGTATACAACACCCACTATTTCCATTATACTGGAAACATCATTTGGATAAGTTAGTAAACATCTTGTCAAAAATGCCATCTACTGAACCTACATTCCAAGAATATACCCAATTAAAAAAACGTATTGAAGACAAATTAAAAAGCATTCTGTGATAAAATTCAGAATGCTTTTATTTTGTTTTGTGATAATCCTTTGCAAGTAGTGCATATATAGAGGCATCCACAATTCCTTGATTACTAATATCTGCTTCTCGCAAGGTACCTTCATATGTTAAACTGCAGGCTTTCATAACCTTTCCCGAATTTGGATTTTTAGGATCATGTTGTGATTCTATGCGATTCACTTTTACTTCATCAAAGAGGAAGGGAATGATCGCTTGAAATGCTTCTGTAGTAATCCCTTGATTCCACCATGTACTACCGATACAATAACCGATATGAACAATATCTAATGCTTCTTTTTGTTCCACAACACTAATCGAACCAATGGACTCATCTATGTCTTTTAACACAATGGACCATTGGTAGAAATTATCTCGCTCATAGGATGTTATCCATTCTTGTAAGATATTTTCTGTTACTTTAACAGACGCATGCGGTGGCCAACGTAAATAGGTAGTAACCTTATGATCACTTGCCCAATTACGAAATACGCTTTCTGCATCTTCCATTTTAAACTTACGCAATACGAGTCGATTTGTCTCTATTTGTTTCGTCCCTTTATGTTCCATCGTTATTCTACTGGAGTATAGTTGATCTGTGCATCTATATCTGTTGCCTCCAATTTAAATATTACTGGTCTTAAACCATCGTTACAACTACAAATCGCAACTCCAGGTTTACGAATCCAATCACCATAATAAAACGATGTTTCTTTTGCTCCATGTGCTAATGCAAATACATATTGATAAATGGCTTTCCATGCTTCATCACAAAATCCTTCTGGTTTTGCATAATCCGCATAAAATACTTGATTATTTTGCAACATAGGGCATGGGCCTAAATTATGTGCACCATATTCTTTCGCAAGTTCCTCATCAAAGGTTTTTTTTAACACTGTTTTTTAACTTTCTTCATAGAGAATATCCTTTCATAATATATCTTTAATAGATACGACAGGCTTTTCTTTCTGTCGTTCATAACTCTGTAAGTACTCGATCACTTGTGATGTTAAGTAGGTAGGGGTACTAGCACCTGATGTAATCGCAACACGATTCATATTGCGCAATTGTTCATCCCTAATATCTTGTACATTATCAATCAAATACACGTGCATAATTCCTTTTTCACGAGCAATTTGTGCTAATCTATTGGAGTTGTTTGAATGTTTATCACCAACCACATATAATACGTCTATATTTTGATCTTTTAAATCTGATACTGCTTGTTGACGAATCCGTGTAGCGTTGCATATTTCTTCACTAAAGATAGCATTTGGAAAACGTTCTTTAATTTTTGTAAACAATGCTTCCACATCAAATATAGACATCGTTGTTTGGTTGGTTACAAACACCTTATCAAACAAAGGCAGCTCCTGAATGCTGTTTTCATCTGTAATCAGATGAACATGAGCACTTAACGAACATATCGCCTCTGCTTCAGGATGTGCTTCTTTTCCTATATAAAGGATATCATATCCTTCCTCAAGTCTTTCTTTGACAATATCTTGCGTTTTTACAACGTCTAGACAACTAGCATCTACACATTCTAAACCCATGCTTTTTGCTTTCTCTACAACATTTGGCGCAATACCATGTGCGGTAAAAATCACAATGCTCCCCATAGGGATTTCATCCAATAACTCAAGGCGAGTTTTACGCTTATCATCAACTGCGATAATATGTAATTCATTCAACGCTTGCATAACATATCGATTATGTACAAGCATACCCAATACATATATATTTCTATTCGGATTTTCTAATGCTGTTTTCTTCGCTAGAGAAATTGCTCTTGTGACACCTTTGCAATATCCTCTAGGCGTTACTTTTATGATTTCCATAGTTTCAACACCTCGTATTTATTATAACGGATTTTAATGTTTTACAACATTGTTTTTTTAAGTAATAACATTTTTCGAAAATATAGGGTAAAATAGAATCAAGGACAGAAAGTTATAGCCGGTTTTCATCTATGTACATATACGTAAAAACACATGCTTTACTTTACAATTGCTTTGTTTCATGTATAATGTAATGGCTAGTCAAAGGAGGTAATCCTATATGAGTAAATATACAGATTATAATTTTAAAGAACATACAAAGAAGTTTATACAACTAGAAGGCTTTATAGAGCCAACCCCGATTCAGAAAGAAGTAATCCCTTTAGCATGTAAGGGAAAAGATATCATTGGTGTATCTGATACAGGAACAGGGAAAACCCATGCGTTTTTAATTCCTATTTTAGAAGGAATCGATGTATCCAAAGCATGTGTACAGGCAGTGATTACTGCACCAACTAGAGAACTTGCAGTTCAGATTTTTCAACGCGCTGCCAAAATGAGTGAAGCAATGCCAAATTTAAATATTCGTTTGATTACTGGTGGTATGGAAAAATCAAGAATGAATGAACAATTGAAAGTTCAACCACATGTTGTAATCGGTACACCTGGAAGAATCAAAGACTTGTACTTACAAGAACAGACATTGCGTGTAGATACTGCCAATGTACTTGTTATCGATGAAGCTGATATGACATTGGAATTTGGATTCTTAGAAGATGTAGATGCAATTGCTGGTAAGATGCGTAAAGATTTGCAAATGATGGTTTTTAGCGCAACGATACCACAAGCATTACGCCCCTTCTTGAAGAAATATCTTGATAACCCAGTGACTGTTCAAATTGATGAAGGAAGTAACTTTCATCCGAATATTGAGCATATCTTAGTTCCTTGTTTGGAAAAGAGTTATGAAGAAAAAATGTTAGAAATGTTACCAACATTCCAACCATATGTTTGTTTGATTTTCGCAAATACTAGAACATTAGCTGCAAGTGTTGCGGAATCTTTACGTTCAAATAGCTATGGGGTTATTGAACTACATGGTGATTTATCTCCTAGAGAACGTACGAAAGCTATGAAAGATCTTGTGAATATCGAAAAATCTTTTGTTGTCGCGACGGATATTGCGGCTAGAGGTATTGATATTGATGGTATATCTCACGTTATCTCTTTAGGTTTCCCACAAGAATTGGATTATTATATCCACCGAAGTGGTAGAACTGGTAGAGCAGGGCATAGCGGGATTTGTTACGCACTTTATAAGAAACAAGACGATGCAATGATTCGCTCTCTTGAAATCAAAGGAATTTCTTTCCATCACCGTAGCCTTAAAAATGGTGTATGGACAGATTTAGAACCAATCCATAAGAAGAAAACAAAAAAAGATGATCCTTTAGAAAAAGAAATATCTAAGATTGTTACAAAGAAAAAGAAAGTAGTAAAACCTGGTTATAAAGTAAAAAGAAAAGCAGAAGTAGAAAAATTAAAACGTCAAGCAAGACGTAAAATGATCAAAGAAGATATTCAACGTCAGAAAAAAGAACGAGCAAAACAGAAGACGATTGAAAAAAGAGGAGAGAATTTATGATCATAGGCAGTCATGTTTCTATGAGTGCTCCTGATTATATTCTTGGTTCTGTGAAAGAAGCTATAACCTATGGAGCAAATGCCCTTATGTTATATACAGGTGCTCCACAAAACACGTTGCGTAAACCGATGAGCGATTTAAAAATTGAGGAAGCTTTACAGTTGATGAAGGAACACAATATTTCATTATCCTCAGTAGTGGTACACGCTCCTTACATTATCAATTTAGCAAATTGTCAGAAAAAAGAAACGTTTGAACTAGGTGTAGAATTCCTTACGAAAGAAATCGAACGTGTAAAAGCAATTGGCTCTACTATTCTTGTATTACATCCTGGAAGTCATGTACAAGCAGGTGAAGATTTAGGGTTAGCGCAGATTGTGAAAGGACTGGATCTTGCTATGGAGAATATTGGTGATGTAAATATCGCAATAGAAACCATGGCAGGCAAAGGAAGTGAAATAGGGTATTGTTTTGAACATATACGCTTTTTGATTGATCATGTAAAACATAGTGATCATATCAAAGTGTGTCTGGATACTTGTCATATTCATGATGCAGGGTTTAACTTAGCAGATTTTGATTACATATTAGATGAGTTTGATAGAATCATCGGTCTTGATCGTTTGATTTGTTTACATATCAACGATTCTAAAAATGTACAAGGTGCAAAGAAAGATCGCCATGCGAATATAGGTTTTGGTGAAATTGGTTTCGATAACCTTTGCAAGGTTGTACACAACCCTCGTTTAACGCATGTAGTGAAGATTTTAGAGACTCCATGGGTTGATGAATGTCCTCCCTACAAATATGAAATAGAGATGTTAAAAAAGGGTGTATTCGATGAATCTATTATGAGTAAGATCAAAGGAGAATGAAAATTCTTCTTTTCTTTATAACTTGTTCAATATTGAATCATACAATATTTGTAAATTGTTATTATTCCTATTTCTTATATAATTAACTTGAGCAAACAAATTGTATCATGCTATCCATCCAGTACTGAAAAGAAGATGAAATAGGAGTAGTTGCATGATAGACTTTATATAGTAGAGAGGAGCTTTTATGAATTGGGAAGAAAAATTGCAACAGATCATTGATTATGTCGAAGAACATTTACAACGAAAAGAAGAACCAATTGATCCAACACATATTGCACAAATTGCGGAATGTTCCTTTGATTTCTTTCAAAAGATGTTTTCCTACATGAATGGTATTGGATTTGCGGAATATATACGTTTACGTAAGCTTACCTTAGCTGGTTATGATACAAAAAGTACAAATATGAAAATAATTGAAATTAGTTTTCGATATGGATATGATTCACCTACATCCTTTACAAAAGCTTTTCAACAGTTTCATGGTTGTTCGCCTTCACAAGCAAGAAAACAAGATGTTCCACTACAGATTTTCCCTAAAATGCAAATCATAACAAAACATCACTATGCATGGAAGTTGGCTCAGAAACCTGAAATCAGATGTATTGGAAAAAGTATTTCGATGAAAAATGAACGTAAACTTATGGAAAGTGAAATACCAAAATTTTGGAATGACTGTCAAAGAAGCGATGTGTACCAACACCTCGTTCGTCTTGATAATTCTGTAGAAACTGGAATGTTTGGAATGTGCTCTAATTTTGATTATAAAAAAGGAAGTGTCACTTATACAATCATGGTGATTTCCACACAAAGTGTACCTGATGGGTATGAAGAAATTTTACTACCTGCAGAAACATGGGCAATCTTTGATTGTGTTGGAAGTGTTCCAAAAGCAATTCAAGAAGGTTGGCGATATTTGGAACAAGAGTGGTTGATTCAATATCCATTCAAACATGCGAATTGCCCAAGTTTGGAATGGTATAGCGATAAGAATCCATTTGATGAAACGTATCAAAGTCAAATTTGGATACCAATTTTAGAGGAGGAGAAATAAAAATGGTACATGTAGTTTATTGTGATAATGTAGGAAAGTCAAAAGAAAAAGTTCTCGATAAAATTATAGCAGGAGAGAAAACTATGGTTGTACGAGGAGCCGCTGGAAGAAAAATCCCACATAGTCGTGTATTCCAAGGGGATACCTTATATTTTATGGAAAAGGGAAGTGGACGAATTCGAGTGTGTGCAACTGTAGATTATGTTGAAAATTATGTAAAACTCACTGACGAAGAAATTACAAACGTGTTAGAAAAAAATCAAAATAAATTATGCCTAAGCGATAAACAAAAAATAAGGTGGCATAAAAAATGCTTATGTCTTGTGGCTTTTCAAGAAGTGAAACAAATAGAAGAATTGTCATTTGATCATCAAGGAAACATGGACGATTGGTTGATTATTGAAAAAATCGAAGATGTTTTAGTGGGGACTAGTATTCCATATAACTATTCAGCTTCAAAATTCTAAAACTTATGAAATTGACATAAATATAAAAGGTATGTTTTAATTACACTAAAATAGAACACTTATAAAG
>JAVWJF010000073.1:0-10262 GCA_036639195.1 Longicatena sp. | reverse complement strand
AATTATGACGAACTGCCTGTAATAGTGCTTGAGAGTTCACACTTGTCCAAAGTGGCTCTATTACCATTTGGTGAAGACGACATGCACTATCAAAGGTATCACGAGCTGCACTTCCCTTTTCACGAAGTAACCATTGATACTTTGTAACTTCATTCCATTCTATCGTTTGTTTCTTAGCAAGTGGGTGTTCTTTATGACACAGGATTTGTAAATCATAAGAAGAAAAACGTAATTGTTGCCAATCTTCATTCACAACCACACCCTCGACCAGCGCAAGATCAATCGTATGCTGTTGTAAACGCTGTAAGATCTTACTAGCACTTTCTACACAAACAACGACTTTTACATTTGGATATATCTTCTTAAATTCCTGCAACACCCTTGGCAAATGATCATTTGCTATGGTAATACTAGAACCCAAGTGTATAGTACAGTTTTCTTCTAAGGAAGGTGATATATGAATAAGGTCTTCATAAGAATGTAAGACTCTTTGAACCTTGCTCAGATATGCTTTTCCTATAGCATTTAAATAGATGCGTTTCCCAAAACGATCAAATAATTGTACTTGAAGTTCTTCCTCCAATTCCTTAATTGCTAAGGATACTGCCGGCTGCGTCATATACAATTTTGCAGCTGCTTTTGTAATATTTTCTTCTTCGCAAACCTTTTGGAAAATCTGCAACATTTTTATATTCATAGGATCACCTCTATATATCAATTTTAACATATATTACATAAAATAATATAATTTAATTTATATATAAAGGTAAGCTATAATAATACCGGAGGATAAATTATGAATAAAAAAGGATTTGCTTTATATATATGGTTATTTCGTACCAATTTTTTTATCAGTGCGTTTACGTTTGGAGGGGGCTATGTAGTCATCCCTATGATACGTAAGTACTATGTTGAAAAGGCGCATTGTTTTAAAGAAGATGAACTTATGGAAATGGCTGCCATTGCACAATCATCACCAGGTGCGATTGCGATTAACTTATCTGTTTTGGCTGGTTATAAAGTTGCGGGACTTAAGGGTTCTATTTTAAGTGCTTTTGCAGCAGTATTACCCCCATTGCTCATACTCTCTGTTATCTCTGTAGGTTATGAAGCATTTCGAGACAATATATATATTTCCATGGCTTTGAAAGGTATGCAAGCGGGAGTCGTCGCTTTAATTGTAGATTTTATGATTGACATGTGTGCTGCCATCTTTAAAGAACAGCCTCGTTCTATTTATGTACTAGTTCCAATTACCTTTATCGCAAGTTTTATATTCCAAATAAACGTGGCACTTATTTTAATAGTTTCTGTTTTATATTGTATCGCAATACAATATTGGCATAGACAGCGAGGTATTGTATGAGTTCACTCTACGAATTACTTATTAGCTTTCTACAAATTGGATTGTTTAGTATTGGAGGAGGTTATGCGACCATTCCTCTTATCCAAGAACAAGTGGTCAATTTGCATGGTTGGTTAACAATGCAAGAATTTACAGATATTATCACGATTTCTCAAATGACACCAGGACCTATTGCCGTGAATACTTCGACCTTTGTTGGGATTCAAATTGCTGGTATACCTGGTGCGATTGTCGCAACAATCGGTTGTATCTTTTCTGGTTTCGTAATCTCTATAACATTATATAAATTCTTTCAGAAGTACCAATCTTCAATCTATGTATACAAAGTCATAAACGGTCTAAAAGCAAGTGCCTGCGGTTTAATTATGGCATGTGCTGGCACTATTTTGTTACTGGCTTTCTGTAATACTTCTTCTTTAACTATAAAAGATATGTCTCTAGATGGTATTGCAGTTCTTATTTTCTGTATTTGTTTTCTTCTACTACGTAAATTTAAGTGGAATCCCATTCTAGTGATTGTAAGTTCTGGTATCATGGGATTGATATTTTATCTATAAACCAAAAGAAAAGACGCGCTTGCGTCTTTTTCATGTTATGCGTGTTTTAAGAAAGCTACATACCCTCTTGTTGTTTCATATACATCCGCTTTAGAAGCAATTTCCCAAGGAGCGTGCATATTATGAAGTGCAACACCACAATCGATAACTTCCATATCATACTGTGCTAAGATGTAGGCAATCGTACCTCCACCACCTTGATCTACTTTACCAAGTTCTGCAGTTTGATAAGATACACCTTCTTTTTCCATGATATTTCTTAGTTCTGCAATATATTCAGGGTTAGCATCGTTACATCCACCCTTACCTCTAGAACCTGTATATTTGTTAAAGACAATTCCTTTTCCAAAATAAGCAGAGTTCTTTGGTTCCATAACACTTGCATAGTTAGGATCAAATGCAGCACTTACATCACTTGATAACATTTTTGAATTCTTCAATGTTCTACGAACACTTAATTCTGTATATACGTTCATACAGTTCATGACTTCTGCAACTGTGTTTTCAAAGAATTTTGATTGCATTCCTGTTGCGCCAATACTACCAACTTCTTCTTTATCCACTAACAAACAAACTGCTGTACGTTTTACACTCTTCATTTCCAATAAAGCCATCAAAGAAGTATATGCACAAATACGATCATCATGACCATATCCCATAATCATAGAACGATCCAATCCATAATCACGGGCTTTTCCTGCAGGTACTACTTCAATTTCTGCAGAAACAAAATCATCCTCTTCAAAGTCATATTTTTCTTTTAATAGTTTTAAAACATTTGCTTTTACAGCATCTTTTTCTGTATCTTTTAAAGGAATACTTCCCACTGTAACATTTAAGTCTTCTCCTTCAATTACCTTACTTGCAGTTTTTGTTAACTGGTCTGCAGATAAATGAACTAATAAATCAGAAATACCCACAACTGGATCGCTATCATCTTCTCCGATGTTGATATTTACACTTGTTCCATCTTTACGCACAACAATACCATGCAATGCTAATGGAAGTGTTACCCATTGGTATTTTTTGATACCACCATAATAGTGTGTATCTAACATAGCCAATTCTTTGTCTTCATATAAAGGATTCTGTTTGATGTCCAAACGTGGACTATCCACATGTGCTCCTAAAATATTCAATCCTTGTTCAATAGGTTCTTCACCAATGTGAAATAATGCCAATGTTTTTCCCATATTATTAGCATATACTTTGTCCCCTACTTTCAAAGTTTCTTTTGCTTTGATGATATCGTCTAAATTACGATATCCTGCTTTTTCAGCGATACGAATAGACTCTGTAACACATTCACGTTCTGTTTTGCAATCAGAAATGAATTTCTTGTATCCTTCACTGAAATCAAAAACATCTTTTAATGTTTTTTCATCATACTTATTCCATGCATTCTCTCTCATATATAGTCTCCTTCTAAACTCTTTATATTATATATTGTTCATGTATGAAAGACAACTCTTTCGATAATTAACTTGCATTCAACAATTAAAAGCTCTAATTCATATATAAGAAAAATAATCCTATCGAATGGATAAGATTATCTTAGATGTGTAATAATTGTTTTGATAATTCCATAATTGCTTCATCATGTTTCATAGAGTTATAGATTTTGATTTCTCCGATTTCCTTCGTCTTTTTTAATTCGTCTTGTTCTTCTAAGATGTGCATGAGGTGTTTTGCGGTACCATGATTGCCATCAATGATTTCTATATGCGTAGGTAAAAGTTTTTTCATCACTTCTTTGAAGAACACAAAATGTGTACATCCTAACACAATGCTATGGATGGTAGATAAATCATATGTATGCAAGTATTCTTTTAAGGTAGTTTCCACTACTTCTTGATTTGTTAATTGGTGCCCTTCTACAATTTCCACGAGTTTTGGACAAGGTTGTTTATAAATCGTATTTTCTTCTTCATAACGAGACATTAACTGTGCAAACTTTTTTTCTTTTAACGTAAACTGTGTAGCTAGTACTACAATATTTTGTTTGCCTTCTTTTTCAGCTGCTACTTTTAATGCAGGTTCCATTCCTATAATCGGAATCATAGGATATTTATCGCGTAGTTCATTGACACAAGCACTGGTTGCAGTATTGCACGCGATTACAATTGCTTTTACGCCTTTCATCATAAAGAATTCACATATAGATTCACAACGAGCAGTGATTTCTTCTTTGCTTTTCACTCCATATGGTGCAAATTTAGAATCCCCAAAATATATAAAATTTTCCGAAGGCATCATCTTACGCAATTCATTTAAAACACTGATGCCACCTAAGCCAGAATCAAATACTCCGATTGCTTTTTCAAGATTTTCCATTGTATCTACCTCCTGCCGTATGCAATTATTATACCTCGAATCTATGATTCATGCACGATTTTTAAAAGGATTTACCAAATAATTACAATTAGCATTGACAAACAATAAAACAAATTGTAATATTTAATTATATTAAGAATCATTCTTAGTTTAAGAAAAGATTGAAAGAGGAGAAATTATATGAGTAAACATCTATCCGTAGATATCCGTGTACCAATAGAGGCAGATAATCCTGCCATTCGAAGAATAGAAAGTCTATGTATTCAGTGTGGACAATGTAGAGATGTCTGCCAACAACAAATCTCTGTAGGGAAACATTATGACCTAGCAAAAACAAATGATTATGCAATTTGTATTCATTGTGGACAATGTGCCAATGTATGTCCAACAGGATCTATTCATGAAGTACAAGACTTCATGAAAATTGAACGTGTCTTACGAGAAGGCAAAAAGAAGGTGGTTGCGATTACCTCACCTAGTGTACGTGTTGGTTTAGGTGAAGAATTTGGAATGCCATCTGGAAGTTATGTAGAAGAGCACATGGTTGGTAGTTTACGTGCACTTGGTATTCCTTATGTATTTGATACCACGTTTGCTGCAGATTTAACTATTATGGAAGAAGCGAGTGAATTGATTGATCGTATTACAACAGGAAAACCACTTCCGCAATTTACGAGTTGTTGTCCTGCTTGGGTGAAGTTTGTGGAAACCTATTATCCAAATTTACTTCCTAACATCTCCACAAGCAAATCACCGATTTCTATGTTTGCGCCAACCATCAAAACTTACTTCGCACAAAAGGAAGGCATTGCCCCTGAAGACATTTATGTGGTAGCATTAACGCCTTGTACTGCAAAGAAATTTGAAATCAAACGTGAAGAAATGAGCGATGCTAGTAAGTATCATAAACAAGAAGAATACGCAGATTGTGATGTGGTAATCACAACACGAGAACTTGCGAATTGGATGCGAGCAAACAATTTAGATTTGGATAACGTAATCCCTAGTGATTATGATTCACTGATGCCTAGAGGAAGTGGTGCAGGAATCATCTTTGGAAATACAGGTGGTGTCATGGAAGCTGCAATTCGCTCAGCCTATTACTTTTTAACCAAACAACAACCAACCGCTGATTTATTACAACTAGAAGCAGTACGAGGATTAAAAGGCGTACGTAGTGCACAACTAACGATACAAGATATTCCATTAAAGGTCGCCATAGTACATGGAACTGATAATGCTAGACAATTCATTTCACATCTAGAAACTACCAAAGAACATTATGATTTCGTAGAAGTAATGACATGTCCTGGTGGATGCATTGGTGGAGGTGGACAACCAAAGCATATTGGACAAGATATGGAAGCTATTCGCAAGAAAAGAATCGATGCGCTCTACGCAAAAGACCAAGAAATCACCTTAAGAAACTCTCATGATAATCCTCACATCCAACAACTCTATGATGAATTTTATAAACAACCATTATCTACATTAGCAGAAGAGTTATTACATACAAGCTATCATATACGTGACGATTTAAATGAAGACCCATCCCTATATAAAGATATGTTTATACAAGAAAGCGCATTAGATACAAAAATATCTACATCTTCTATAAGCTATCGCTGTAGTGTGTGTGGTTATATTTATGAAGGAGACATTACCTTAGAAGGCGAAGATTATCAATGTCCTTTATGTAGTGTACCTAAAGACTTGTTTGAAAAAGTAGAAGAACAACCCCAAGAAAGTACTAGTACTGCCACAGATAGCATACGCTATAAATGTAATATTTGTGGTTACATCTATGAAGGTGATATAATGAATGAAAGTGATGACTACAAATGTCCTATGTGTAGCGTCCCTAAAGATTTATTTGAAAAGATGGAGAACTAAGAAAGGAGAATTTCAATGAAATACAAATGTACAGTTTGTGGCTACATTTATGAAGGCGATATCACATTAGAAAATGATGATTATAAATGCCCTGTATGTGGCGCACCAAAAGAAAAATTTGAAAAAATAGAAGCATAATACGTAAAAAAACTATCCTCAAAAGTGAAGTAGTAAGATAAAAGTAGATATACTTTAAAGAAATATTTCTTTTTAAAATTGCCTACTTTCGTTTGATAACTTCATCTCAAAAGATAGTTTTTTTATATCTTCTCTTTTTCATGAACACTTGATGTATCCCAATATTTGCTATAGACTGGAATATCATCTTGAAAGTTCAATTGGTACATACGAAATGTAACAAGGATATTTTTTGGTTGCCATAATTCTTCATAAGAGTACTCATACTTCATACCAAGGTGTTTCATCACCTCACCACTTCTTGGATTCTTACGATCATGTGTTGCGCTAATATAAGGTACTCCATCTTTTTTAAGCTGTTCAAGAACCAAGGTACAAGCTTCACTTACAATTCCCTTATGCCAATACTCTTTACGCAACCCATAACCAAAATCATGGCTATCGTCCCCACTCACATTCACATACCCAATCACTTTATTTTCCTCTTTAAGACATATCGCATAGTGATATCCATTTTTATCTTGTAGATACATATCCAATTTACTGTGTGCTTCCTTTATTGTGGTAAATGGATACCAAGGTAAAAATGTATTTACTTCTTCATCTTTCATCAATTCAAAGAATGCTTCTACATCTCTTTGTTCAAATTCTCGAACGATCAAACGTTCACTATATAATGTCTCTTTCATATTTAAACCTTTCCTATTCTATCTTATAAAAGGTATCTCCAATCAAGAAGATACCTTTGTTTTATGCATTCATTTCTTTCATTTCTTGTAAAAGAGATGCTAGTCCTTCTATCATGTGTTCATCATCAAATTGGCAAGTACCGACCACATGATGACCACCACCGCCATATTTCAACATTAGTTTCCCAACATCAATCTGACAAGTTCGATTGAGCACACTATATCCTACAGCTGCACTACAACCCAAACCACCTTTTCCATTGACAATCCAAACAGAGATATTTGCTTCAGGATACATACTATAAATCAAAAAACGATTCCCTGTATAAATGGTTTCTACTCCACGTAAATCCGATATAATGATATTATTTTCAACCGTCGTATGTTCCATCACCATTTCCACGAATTTTTCGTTTTGTTCCCAGTAAAGTTCAACACGCTCTACAACATCTGGTTGCGCAAGAATTTCATGAATATCCATCACACGACACCAATCAATCATTTTTTCCATCAGTTGATAGTTGCTAATAGTAAAATCGCGGAATCTTCCTAGTCCAGTACGTGGATCCATAATAAACCCTAATAATATCCAATCTTTTGGATGTAAAATTTCATCAATCTGTAAATTTGCACTATCTACTTTATCTACAGCTTCTAATAATTCGTCATAATTAGGAAATCTTTCTTTCCCTCCATAATAATCATACACGATATGTGCACAACTAGGACATTGTCTACTATCTCCTACATACTTCCCTTGATATGCATTTCTTTCTTCTTCACTAGAGTGGTGATCAAACCATAAGCCACAGCCTTCCACAAAAGGGACGTTAGCCAAACAATCATCTTTTGTAACTTCTACTAATCCATCCTGAAGATCTTTTGGATGCACAAATTTCCAATTATCAATTATGCCAACCTCTTTCAAAAAGACAGCACAAGCTAATCCATCGAAATCCGATCTTGTAAGTAATCTCATAATATTCTCCTCCTATATATTCTAATATTACCACCTAATGAAAACGTTCTCAAGAACTATCTTTAAGAGCTAAGAATTTTATTCCCTTTATGTATCAATTGAACGTCAAACTCGTATCCGGTAATCTTATATCCAAATACTCGGAAGAGATAGCAGGAATATAATAGATACCATAATCTTTCATTCCCTCAATTGGAATAATAAGTCCATCTTCCATCTCTGCATATACTTTATAATAAGGTGATAAATACTCAAAGGTAGGATCATCCAAATAAACTATCTCCATAAAAGCTATGTCTGCACCTTGCGCTGGAGGAAGAGAATTAGAAATATACTGACCTTCCATAAACAAACTTCTTGCTTTATCAATGGATATAATTGGATAATCACCAAGTTTTTCTTCTACAGGAGTAAAACTAATGATTACGTTTATATAAGTTTCAGAGTAATCAAAACCAACCTTTCTGAAGCTATAAGAAAAAATTGTATCTTCTATTGTTTTTTTCTCATCATAGATAGAGTAGTTCCACTTTTGCTCACGAGTATTATCAAATCTACAAGAAATATTTGGTTTCGGATTTGTTAGACCTAATTCCTCTTTAAAATAATTTGCGAACCTCAGAGCCACTTTTTCAGCTTCCTCTTGATTCGAGGCAGTAAAATCAAGATTTTTATCCTTCAACTGTTCTTTCTTAATAGATATTTCTGCTTCACCTCGATGATTAACATTTATATTTCCCTCTTTATAATGTGCCTCCACAAAGTTATCGAATCGCATAATCTTTTCTGCTTTTTCACTAAAATGAAATATTTTTCTATAATCCTCAATTATTTTATCTATTTGTTCTTCTTTCATTGCACCTTTTAAAATCGTATCTCTTCCATCTGTAAGGTACCCATTTCTATATACAGGAAGTGTTTTATTCGAGTAATCAAGTATCGGATTCCCCTTTCCAAAATATGACGCATCTGGTAACATAACTCCCGCAAATCCGAATCCGACAACATTGTTTTGTGTAATCGCAATTTTAGGAAGCTCCTTAAAATCTTGCTTAACTTCATTAGGCTTTTTTATTGATTGATTGATTTTATATGGTGAAAACATAAGGTATCCCGATATTATAAGTAGTAAACAAGCACCAACAACCGCATAACGTCTGGTATGAAATTTATGTTCTTTTCGTTCTTGCGCATTTTCAATATTTAATATCCATCGTTCTTTTTTGGTATCTTTAATTTTTATAGCATCTATTTCTTTTCGATAGTCACTCCAATTCATCATCAAATTCTCCTTTCATCAAACCTTTTAGTTTCTTCCTCCCTCTGTGTAACCATGAAGCAACAGTGGCTTCTTTTACATCATATATTTTCGCAATTTCCACAATACTATAGCCTTCATAATAAAACAGATAAATTGCTCTTCTGCTTCCTTGAGGTAACTTTCTTATATATGGCAATAAAACAAAGGCTTCCTCCTTTTGTTCCTCGACATTCATATAATTCTCATTCATCTGTGAAATTCTTCTTTTCCACCAACTTTTATGTACATCTTTCACCTCATTGGAAGCGACACGAATAAGCCATGCTTTTTCATGATTATCATCATGAAATTCAGGAGCTTTTTGCATATATTTTATGAATGTATTTTGTACAATATCTTCTGCATCACTTAAAGAAAGTGAATCGTGCAAAACAAGGCGCAACAAAAGATCACTATAGGTGTTCACAACTCTTTGGATATCGTTTCTGTTCTCCCTCATGGCACTCCCTCAACTTCTTCCTTATACAAGGATAAGAAATTTATGATTTATAAAATTATCATAACACAAAATATACTACCAAATATAAGCAGGTTCTACATTTTCTATGATGGCTCGTTCTAATTCCTCTGGTGTAAAGACTTTCACACCTCCATATTGTGTATCCTGTACCTCATAATAAGGGTCATTGATGAAATAAAATGCTACCTCATTACTATCTTTCTTTAATATATAACCATTGCATACAACAAAATGATTCGCACTTACTTGTTCAGGATATAAGGTATTCAGATTAACAGCCAATATGCTAGGATAACCCTCTTGAATATTTTGTTGCAATCGAGTATGAATGGAAGAAAGCACATCAGGATTTGTTTCACTTATATTAAGTGTTTGAACTCGATATCCACTTTCAGAACCGATAACCTGCTCTTTCTGAAATATATAGCTATTTAATATTCGGGCCATATCAACATATTCTGTTCCTGTAATTGCTACTGTGTTCATTTCATCTGCAAGCTCTTTTTGTGTTTTTGAAATGAGAAA
>JAVWJF010000072.1:0-10306 GCA_036639195.1 Longicatena sp. | reverse complement strand
AGCCCAAGATGCGAATATTCCAATCACGCATATTGAAAATTATACAACGTGTGATTTGCAATATCATTCCGTGCAGTTGGCGAAGCAATATGTGGATGAGGGATTAAATGCAAAAGAAATCAAAGAAAAACTAGAACATAAAATACAACATAGTGGTACTTTGATTTTACCAAATGATATTCAACATTTAAAACGAGGTGGTCGTTTAACACCCTTAGCTGCAGCTGCAGCAAGTCTTTTAAAAATCAAACCGATTCTAAAAATTGATCCATCTACAAATGGGAAAATCGATGTCTTTTCAAAAGTACGTACAGAAAAAAAGGCACAACAAGTCGCAATAGAGTATATAAGTGAACAGATGAAAGAGTCAGAAGGATGCGTGTATGTAATTCATTCGGATAATCTTGCGAAAGCACAAGAAATTCGCAAAGAACTCAAGGATAGAAATCCACAGCTTGAAATTCATATTCATACGATCTGTGCGGTTATCGCAGCCCATACAGGATTGGATTGTATTGCGATTCAATACATTGAAAAATAGATTAAATTATACGAAATAGGAGGAGTTTTTATGTTAGAGTTTCGTTATGATACACAATTATTAATCGAAGGTAAGAATCTTAATGAAGACAGTATCAATGCATATTTTACAGAGAATTTTAAAGGTGATTGTTTGTTAGCAGTAGGAGATGAAGAGCTTATTAAGATTCACTTCCATACCAATGAACCTTGGGATGTATTAAAGTATTGTTCTACCATTGGAGAAATATATGATATCGTGATCGAAGATATGGAACGACAATCCAATGGGTTAAAAGGTTAAAAGATTCATAATTTATAAGCGTAAAATGGGGAAAAGAAATGAGTCAAATTTCAGGAGGGTTTTATGCGAAAATTAAAAGTAGTAGTAGGTTTTGTTTTATTGTTTTTATTGGCGAATATACCACAAAGCAATATGGAAGCACATCCAGGAAGAACGGATGGAAATGGCTGTCATACATGTCGAACAAATTGTGAAAAATGGGGATTAAAATATGGAGAATACCATTGTCACAATGGAGGTTCTACAAATGATACGCAACAAAGCAGTGGAAATAATAATACATATGTTGCGCCACAACCACAAGTTGAACAACCGAGTGTAGATTATGAAGCCATTGGTAAAAATGATGGATATGCTTTTAAGAAAGATCATCCCAATGCGACTTTAGAAGAAGCAACTTATACCTATCGAGATGCGAGCTACAAATCATCTTTTGAAGAAGCATTTCATAGTGCAGAAGCAGAACTTGAACAAACAAGTAAAACTGCCGCAATAAGTGCAGGGACTAAGGATGCGACTTCCTATGATACATATCAACTCGATTCTATTTCGAATGAATACATGAAAAGCGTATATGAAACAAATTATAAAACAGCATTCGACACAGAAGTAGGGCGGATTAAACGTGAATTAGACGCAACTGCAAAAGAATATGCCTATGCCTCTGTGTTTGGTATTCAAAAGAATGAGACAATGCAGGGCTATGAGTTAGAAAAATATAAAGAACATTATAAGAAATCCTTTGAGAAGTACGAAGAAGATTATAAGACAGAAAAACAAGAAGTATTAGAAGAGGCTAAGAAAAAAGGAAAAGAAGACAAACAAGAAACGAATGATAAAAACTACGATTTCTTAGTGTCTTATGAGAATACAAAGTTCTATGATGAGGCAAAGGAAGCATATGATCAAGCATATGAGAATGAAACTACTTCTCCTTTCGTCATTATCATTGGACTTGGTATTTGGTTATTGTTGTTGATTGTTGCGATAAGGATTGCGATGAAAAGAACAAAACGTTATCGTCGTTCCTTACATACAAACGGATAAAGCATGGCTCCATCATGCTTTTTTTCTTTATAATAATGAACACATGATAATTAATGATTTTTTAATTGTACAAAGACTTGCCATAAAAGCTTAAAATATATACCATATAGGAGAAGGGAGATGATGATATGCAAACAAAAAAAGAAGATATTCGCATGACGATTCTAGAATGTGCTAGAGATGAGTTTATGAGTCATGGATATGAAGATGCTTCTATGCGTACGATTGCCAAAAAGGCCAATACTTCTTTAGGGAATATTTATCATTATTTTCCCAATAAAAAGGCGATTCTAGATAGCTTGATAAAGCCGGTCGTCCAAGAGGTATGCAATTTTGTAAGAGAACATTCTAAGATGGAAGATACAAGACTTGATATGGATCAAATCAACGCTATCTTAGAACAAGTGGATTTTAACGAACCTGAAATGAAGGCTTTGTTATCGAAAGAATTTGTTATTTTTATGGAGACAAAAGATCCTGAGTATGTAGCGATACGTGAAGAAACACTACATGTATTTCGACATCACATCGCAAAACATATGCACTTTAAAGATGGAAGTAATCACTTTGTGATTATCGTTACGAAGATGTTGGTAGATTGTATTATACACATGGTTCGTTGTAATGAATGTGTACATGATAAAAAAGAAGATATTATCGATATGTTCAAAATTTTATGTAGAAGTGTCGCCGTACAAGGTAGTGTAACTTTACCAGAAGAAAACAAAGAATCTCCAGAATAGAAATATAGTAGTAATCATGATCAAAATGTATAAAGAAAAAAATGTAGAGGCTACATGTTTTTCTTATACCCAAATAAGAGAGGAAGAGTAGTATGGAAAAAATTGTTGAGTTTAAAAACGTATGTAAAACATATGGGGAAAAGGAAAGTATGGTATATGCTTTAAGAAATGTAAACTTTTCTATTGATGAAGGCGAATTTGTTGTCATACTTGGACCAAGTGGTGCAGGTAAGAGTACAATTTTGAATTTGTTGGGTGGTATGGATGAGGCGACCTCTGGAAATATTCAAATAGAAGAAATGGCGATTGAGAATATGAAAGAGAAAGAATTGGCAGATTATCGAGCAGAGAAAGTTGGCTTTGTTTTTCAATTTTATAATTTAATACCAACGTTAACGGTATATGAAAATGTAGCACTTATGAAAGAGTTGAAGAAGGATATCATGGATCCTAAAGATGCACTTACACGTGTTGGATTGCAAGCGCATCTGCATAAGTTCCCTTCACAGTTATCCGGTGGCGAACAACAGCGTGTATCTATTGCACGTGCTATTAGTAAACATCCTGCTCTATTGCTTTGTGATGAACCTACAGGCGCATTAGATTCTACAACAGGACTCACGGTTTTAACGCAACTAAAAGATATGTGTAAGAAATATGGACATACGACGATTCTTGTCACACACAATGCAGCGTTAGAAAAGGCTGCGGATAAAGTCATCTATGTAAAAAATGGGGAAGTGGAAAACATTGTGATACACGAACATCCTTGTGATATAAATGAGGTGAACTGGTAATGTTATTTCGTAAAATGTATCGCGATATTTGTGCGAACAAAGCGCAGTTCATCGCTATCTTCTTAATGATCTTTCTAGGTGTTTTCATTTTTGCGGGTGTGAATAGTGATTGGAATGGAATGAAGGTAAGTTCAGAAACATTTTATGAAGAAAGCAAACTAGCGGATGTATGGGTATATGGTAATGGCTTTTCGAAAGATGATGTAGAAGTATTGAAGAAGGAAAAGGGAATCGATGAAGTAGAACGTAGAGCCTCTTTTGATACTTATGTAAAAGATAACAAGAAGAAAAAGATTACATTATTTATCGTAGAAGATTATAAACTTTCACAAATGAAAGTTATGAAAGGGGAAGCTTATCAAAAGGACGTAGATGGAATTTGGATTGATCAATCTTATGCGAGCGAAAACAATCTGAAAATAGGACAAAAATATGCAGTAGAGATGAATGGAATTTCTATCGAAAAAGAAATTAAGGGATTTGTATACCATCCAGAAATGGTATATCAAAAAGGAAACGATACGATACTTCCAGATCATAAACATCAAGGATATGCGCTAGTTTCTTCAGATAACCTTCCTTTTGATGATCATATTCCTTATACCCAATTGCTTATAAAAACAAAAAATCCTACAACCATGTATTCGATCGTTCGTGATGCTTTAGAAAAAAGTAATCTTACCTTTATTGAAAGAGAAGATATGTTGAGCTATGCGACTCTACAAGCAGAGATTGAACAACATCAAGCATTCTCTAAAGTATTTCCAGCCGTATTCTTATTAATCGCAGTTCTAACAACCATGACTACGTTAAGTAAAATGATTATGAATCAGCGTTTACAAATTGGGATATTAAAGGCATTGGGTTTTAAAAATCGTAAGATAACTTTTCATTATTTATCACACGTAGTGGTAATCGCCAGTGTAGGGGCAATTCTAGGATTTGTTATTGGACCACTTATCATTCCAGAATTGATTTTTCCGATGATGCGTAGCGTTTATGTACTTCCAGAATTAAAGCCCTATCCAGTAGATAGTAGTGTATATATGGTATTTGCTAGTATCATTGTATGCTTTGGTGTAGCCTTTATTATTACGCGTAAACAGCTAAAGGAAAAACCTGCGTCTGCATTACGCCCTAAAGTTGTCATCTATCAAAAGAAAAGAGAACATAGTTCAAGTATATGGAACAAGTTGAATTTCTATGCACAATGGAACGTACGAGATATTTTTCGAAATAAGATTCGTTCTTTGATAACTATTATTGGTGTGGCTGGTTGTATGGGGTTAATGATTTGTGCATTCGGTATGCAAAATAGTATGGATCATATGATGAATATGATGTTTCATGAACTTTCTACCTATGAAATGCGTGTACAAGTAGGAGAAGATGGTGATCATGAGAAAGTAAAAGAACGTATGAATGGATCTTTTATTCAAGAGGGGGCAATGGAATATAAGTATAAGAATGAAAAGAAAACAGGAAATCTATTGATTCAAGAAGATACACGATATATGAAAATGCAAGATGAGGATTTAAAAGAGGTAGAGTTACCAAAAGATGGAATTGCATTGTCTTATAATATCGCAAAAGAATACGATATAAAAAGAGGGGATTTTGTTTCTTGGCGTATCATGGGGAATAAAACATGGGTAAAAAGCAAAGTGAAAGAAATTATTCATACACCTTCAACACAGGGAATTACGATGTCAAAAGAAGTATTCAATGAAGCTGGTATGAAGTTTATCCCCTCAGCAATTGTTGGGAAAAGTGCAAATGTGAAAACAATCAAAGGAGTTTTGAATATACAATACCTTAAGGGGGATATTGAAAATAGTATGGAAACGATGATGCAAGGTATGAATCTTTTGATTGGCATTTTAATCTTTGGGGCAGTGGTGCTTGGATTGGTTGTTCTTTATAATATAGGAACATTTTCCTATTACGAGAAAATTAGGGAAATGGCAACCTTAAAAGTTTTAGGATTCCGTAATCAAAAAGTAAAGAAACTCCTTTCTCAACAAAATCTATGGTTAACAATTGTTGGTATCTTGTTGGGATTACCTTTTGGATATACACTTATCTATAGCGTTGTATCCACGGTGGGAAGTTCAATGGATATGCAAATCATGATTGCGCCTTCTACAATTTTAGGTTGTAGTCTAGCAACCTTGATCGTTTCTTATTTGGTGGTTAAAATTGTATCGCTAAAGACAAGAAAGATCGATATGGTATCTGCCTTAAAAGCGATGGAGTAGTTCTATATGATTGGAGGATTCGACATATCTTTAAAGAGATTGGTAAATTATGTTTCTTATAGAATCTTTCTTCAAGTATATGTTACACTTATCTAAGGATTTTGAAGAACTTTGAAAAGGAGATAAGAACCTATGAGAAAATCAGTGTTATTTATTGGTATGAGTTTAGATGGTTATATAGCAGATGTACAAGGTGGTGTTGAATGGATGAGTGGGCAAACACAAAGTGATGACGATATGCAAAGCTATGAAGAGTTTATAAAAGAAGTTGATACTGTGATAATGGGATGGAATACCTACAACCAGATAGCAAATGAATTATCTCCTAAGCAATGGCTTTATGAAGAATTCTATAGCTATGTTGTAACCCATCGCGATTTACCACCGAAGAAAAATATTGAATTTACAAAGCAATCACCAGAAGAAATCCTTCTTAAATTGAAACAGCAGGATGGCAAAGCCATTTGGATTTGCGGAGGAGCAACGATTGTTTCACAGCTTATAGAAGCAGACTTGATCGACCGTTTTCATGTCTCTGTATTACCTATTTTACTAGGGGATGGCATAAGACTCTTTTCAAAGCAAAAGCAAAGCATGAAGTTACAATTGGTAAAAACACAGTCCTATAATGGCATTACTGATTTAATATATGAGCGTAGATAGCAAAGGTTCATCACTGGCTTTTCTTTTATGGGTATAGTATAATTTTAAAAAAGAGAGAGGTAAGTTATGAAAGTTTATTTAGCAGGTTCTTTATTCAATGAAGCAGAAGTAGCACAACGTAAAAAAGAAGGAAACATCATGCGTGAAATGTTCCCTGAACTTGATATATTTAATCCTATCGACCAACCATTTAATGAAAATAAACAAAGTCTTCCTACACCTATTGATATATATGATGCGGATACGAAGGCAGTAGAAGAGTGCGATGTCTTTATTGCGGATTTAACGAATGAGGATGCTGGCGTTATGGTAGAGCTAGGAATTGCGATTAAAAGCAATACGAAAATTATCATCGGTATTAACAGTGATATACGTTTGATAAGTGCAAATCGTTATGATGTACCTACGTATGGGATGAATCATTATGTTTTAGGCGCAGTATTAAAACATGGATACTTTGTACGTAGTTTTGAAGAGGCCATGGCAAAACTAAAAGAAGTAATATCATAGTATCTATACGTATGTAAAGGATAGCTTTATTAGAGAAATGATATAAAAAAAGCGAGCAGAAATTTGCTCGCTTTTATAATTCTTCATTGATAAATAAAGGTTTCTTAGGGAATGTTTCACTACCTAATTCTTTCACCATCATGTGTGTTATAGCTTTCTTTCTTCCTGGAAGTTCCACATCTTCTTCCAACATGACAAAGACTTTTTTATCATGTTCACAAAGTAAGGATAACATCTGATCACGTGCTGTTTCACTTTGATAAATACATTCATGGATGTAAAGAGCATCTTCTTGTTCTTCAAGGATACTATAGCCATCCATAACTCCATTTATTTCATGGAGAAGAATAACATAGTTCCACAAGGCACTATAGGCAATCTTTTGTTCATAGTATTTAGTATCACGAACACGATAACCATTTTTATCTTTCGTAAATATTTGGTAGTTTTCTAGTAACAAATTAGGAGAAGTACAAGGAGATAGTGTTCCTGTTTTATCTGTAAAACTTGCTTTGTCCAGTTTTGTTTTAGAAAGTGCATATACTTCTTCAAATCCAAATGCTTTATATACATCCCAATCATAAGCCTGTAAAAGAGTAAAACGCTCACTTTTCTTCAAGTCTTCTAGAACATAATTCATAAGACGTTTCATATACCCACAGCCTTCATATTCATCGTTTGTTGCGACACCTACAATAAAGGAGACTTGTTCCTCTTTGCCATCTAATAGGATTTTCATTTTCCTTGTTTGCATCATCGCAATCAATTCTTCTTCACTATAAAGAATATAACATTCTTCTTCATGATACATATGGGTAAAGAAGTACTTTGTACTTTCCTTTGTTTCATCCTCGAAACGTGCAGTCCATAAGGCTTTGATAGATTCTAAGAAAGTATTGTTAGCTTTTGAAATCTCAATCTTTTGATGACAACTTCCAAACTTCTGTGTTTTTGAAATTGGCTGCATATCTGTTTTTGCTTTTCGAAGTTCTGGATGTCCCATATCATCTTCACGATTTAAATATAGGACTTCTTCATCAAGTGTTTCTAAGAATAATTTTAGAATCGCAATATATAAACCACGAACAGATCGATTGGCTTTTTCTACATGGATTTGTACAGTATCTTTCGATAAACGTGAAGTGATATTGAATGCTTGCAGTTGCCCATCGATATAAATACAACCGCCCTGAATTTCCAACGTATTTAGATTCGTTAGCAATAAACGAATACCTGCTTCTTCTGCATCGATGCTATCATCATGATCTTTGTTTGCTTTCCATGCCTTTAACAATTCATAAATGTTTGGGATATCACATTCTTCTAATGCTTTATAAACAAAGCGTCCTTCATATTCTTTTAAAAATGCATTATAATGATTTCTTCTTTTTTGCATTTTCTTTCCAACAAGAGTTTCTTGTTGTTTGCGCTCATAAATATAATCTCTTGCATTATAACAATCCCAAACTAAAAATTCATCCGGATAGTTTTCTTGTAGCCAATTCTTAAATTCAAGAGTCATGGAATGAATTTCAAACTCCATCCCTAAAGTAGAAGAGTATACCTGTATGGTTTGCATTGCTTTTTTACGATATTCTTTCGTGCAATATGGCATCATCCATATGGTCGGATGATTTGGCATTTTAGTATATGCTATTGCATAATGTTCAAAGGTTTCAAAGTACACTTCATACATGGAAGACCACATCAACATTGTGATGATATTGGAATTATATTCATTGTAATCAGCTTGTTTTATATAAGGAGATAATTCATCTTTATTTTCTAATGTTAGTTTTTTCATAGTACCTCTTCAATCTTATGGAATTATTATAGACCTCTATAACAAGATTCACAAGTATTCTGCCTGAAAAAAGAAAAGATATCCAAATAGTATTAGATATCTTTTTCAGGTACGATTTCTAGCCAGTAATCATCAGGGTCATGGATGAAATAAATGCCCATACTTGTATTCTCAAAGCAGATGCAATCCATCTCTTTATGTTTTTGATATGCCTTATCAAAATCCTTCACACAAAACGCTATATGACTTTCATTTTCACCTAATTCGTAAGGTTGTGGATGATCTTTCAACCAAGTTAATTCTAACTCAAAAGAAGAAATGCCATCTCCAAGGTAGCATAATACAAAGCTTCCATCACTTGCTTCTTTTGTACGAATGACATCCAAATCAAGAGCTTCTTTATAAAATGCAATGCTTTTTTGCAGATCCGTTACATTGATATTACAATGTGCTATACGATATTCCATTTTGTAACACCTCCTGCATATAGTATAGCATAATTTCAAAAAGACTTAGGATTCTTTGATTCAAAATAAATATCCTTTAGGAAAGAGTCTTTGTCATTTGTATATGTTTTTTATGAAGGGATTGAACGAACCTGGTTAGGAGTATCTTGCATATAAATGCAACAAGAATAATGAGTATGATCGTAACTAATGGAATCTCAATTTCATTTGAAAAGCCAATTGCTTGGACATAAATAGTTACGCATATTCCAGCAGTAATCCCAGCCACTACGCATTGTATCATTATAAGCTTCTTTGATCTTTTTCTCTCTTTTTTTAAAGCTGTTTTTGTAACATATTCATAGATTGCGAAAGGTATGGTCATCAACACAAAAAATAGGATAAGGGAAAGGATAGGAACGGTAAGATATGTTTGAAAAATTCCATTCTCAAATAGGTGTGTATAATCAATATTGAATAATAACATAATTGTACTCAATAACACGAATTCATAAAATACGATTTCGATAAGCTCAATGATCTTTACAGTTTTTGTTTTCTTTGGTGTGCTAGCAATAATCTCATCACAGAATGCTTTAAAATCATCACCGATTCGCTCATGTATATCGACGTTTTGATTTTGCGCATCCAAGAACATGGCTAAGAGATCATGGCGTATTTCTTCAATTTGTTCATCGTAAATATCACTAGATCGCAGATAACAGACAATATCAACCATGATGATACTGTTTTCACTTGTAAGTTCATTGTCCAGCTTGTTGTTGGATAGACGTAATTCTTTTAATTTATTCATAGTAGTATAGACCTCCGTAGGTAATTGTTGATTGTTATTGTTGCATGATAGTAAATTCGATATGTTTCTTACGCAAGTAGAAAATCCAAAGACTAGTGACAACCATAGCCAAAATAGAAGCAACGAAGATAGTGATGGCATGCATCATCTGGATTGTGAGCATTATATTTTGATCAAGCATAAAGAAAGTTATTATTGTGATGATAAAATAAATAAATAAACTGATAATAGCTGTAAGGATTCGAGTATGACGATGAGTATGAAGAATTATTAAGAGAAATCTGATGATATACACATTAACGCAGAAAACTGTAAAAGAATATGTAACGGCATACGTTATAGAGGAGAGTGGTATTTGTAGTGTTGCGGAATGACCCGAAAACAACATGCTAAAGTTATTA